>JAEZYO010000596.1 GCA_023419055.1 Pseudomonadota bacterium
AAGAACCGCCGCGTGGAGTTCAAGGTCGTGAAGACCGAGGAAGGCTCGACCGGCGTCGAGCGGGGTTGCGAGAAGGCGCGCTCGAAGGGCGTCGTCCCGCCGCCGGTCCCCTGAGAACGAACGTCTCGAAGGGCTCGAGCGCACCGAGCTGTGCTCGAGCCCGACGCGGAGCGTCACCCACGGGGCTTGATCCCGCGAGAGGCTTCCCCTTTTGTGCCGGGGCATGGTGATCCGGTTCGGGGATTTCGAGCTCGACCAGGGACGCTTCGAACTGCGCAAACGAGGCGAAGTCGTCCCGGTCCAGCGCCGGGTGCTCGAAACCATCTTCTATCTCGCGATGCGCGCAGGGAGGCTCGTGACGCGAGAGGAGCTCGCGAACGGACCCTGGGCCGGCACGGTGGTGGGGGACGCGGCGATCGCTCGGGCCATCAAGGAAGCGCGGGCAGCGCTCGGCGACACCGGCGAAGCGCCGAGGACCATCGCGACGGTGCGCGGCGTCGGGTTCCGCTTCGACGCGCAGGTGGAGGAGGTCCGCAGCAACGAAGTTGCGCCTCCCGTCGTGGCCCACCCGGGCGCTCGCGCCTTCGCCGGGAGGGAGCGCGAGCTCGCCGACCTCGAGCTCGCTTGGAGCGAAGCGTGCGGCGGGGACGGCAACCTGGTGCTCGTCGCGGGGGGACCCGGGATCGGGAAGAGCACGCTCGTCGAGCACTTCTGCGAGCGAGTGAGCCTGCGCGACGGCGAAGTACATTGGGGTCGATGTCTCGAAGCGCAAGGGACACCGCCGCATTGGCCCTGGCCGGAGCTCCTCCGGAGCTACGCGGAGCGACACGGGTCCTTGCGGCTCAAGTCTCTGGCGCAAGGTGATCTCGCCGAGATTGCGTCGGTAGCGCCGGCGCTGTCGCGACGAATCGTGGTGCCTCCGAGCGAGATAGCGGAGGGGCCCTATTCGGCGTTCCGGGCGCTCGACGCCGTGGCGCGCTTCTTTCGGCGCGCCGCCGAGCAGAACCCGCTTGCCCTCGTGCTCGAGGATATTCATTTGGCCGACGGTGCGGCGCTCGATCTGCTCGAGCACCTGCAACGGTCGCTTGCCGAGTCGAGGCTTCTGATCGTCGCGACCTGTCGGTCGTTGGAGGCACGCGAACGCAGGCAGCTCCGCGCGTTGCTGGAAGGAACGCTGCCGCACGGGCGGACACTGGAACTCGGCGGTCTCACCAAAGGGGATGTTTCGCGCTGGTTCGAGCACGCAGGCGGGGCGGCCGACGCTCTCGAGCTAACGGAGCGCGTCACGAGAACGACCGATGGCCATCCGCTCTTGATCGCCAACCTGATCCGCGCGCTGCCGAGCGGCTTCGGCGCGGCGGAGCTCGAGCAGGCGCTGGCTCGCGAGCTTTGCATCCCCGAGAATTTGAGCGCGAGTATTCGAAAGCAGATCGAGTGCTTCGAGCCCGACGTCATCGAGCTGTTGAGGACCGCTTCGGTGCTGGGCGAGGAAGTCTGGCTCCCCGTTCTCGCCGAGTTGAGGCAGTGCCCTCCGTCCGAGCTCGGGCCGCCACTCGATCGCGCGCTACGCGGCGGCATCCTCGAACGGCGTGAGTCCGGCCGGCTGCGCTTCACGCACGCGCTCGTTCGAGATCACCTGTACGGCGAGCTCGATTCGGCTCGGCGTTTGGAGCTCCACGTCGCTGCTGCCGCTGCATTCTCGAGAAGGTTCGACGACCATCCCGAGCTGGTGGTCGAAGCGGCCCATCATGCGATGGCGGCGTCGCCGATGGTGAAAGTCGAGGAGACCGTCGAGCTCCTCGTCAAAGCGGCGGACTGGGCGAGGAAGCGGCTCGCATTCGGTTTGGCGGCGGAACACCTCCAGTGGGCGCTTCAAGTAGTGGATCTTGGCGGCCCGGCTCCGCGGCGGCGCGCGGAGTTGCTACTACTCTTCGCGCAGAGTCTGCACCTCGCGGGACGTGTCGAAGAGGCAGTGCGCGCCTATCACGAGCTCTACGAGATCGGCGATGCGAACGACGACGGCGAGCACATGGCGTTGGCGCTCCTGGGTGATCACGAGATCCGACAGGAAGCAGCGACGGTGGACTCGCTGTTTCACGCGAAGCTTGGCCGGGTCATGAGTCGCCCCTGGCAACCGAACTTTCTCTTCGCGCGGCTCAGGGCGGTGCAGGCTGTGACGACGCCTTTCTCAGAACCGGAGCACATTAGAATGGAGTGGTTCGCCGAGGCGTCTCGGATTGTCTCCGCTGTCGGCGAGCCCAGCGCGCGAATGGTCATCCTTCAAGCTGCATCGAGGATGGAGTTTCTGAACAGGTTCACCGAGCCGGAGCGACTCTTGCCGCTACCCGATGAGCTAGTCGTGCTTGCCCGGCGACTTGGGGCTGCGGATACTCTCGTTCAGGCGACTATTTGGAGAGCTTCATTTCAGCTCACTCTTGGTCGTGGCGCGGAATTTCTGGCCGACGTAGCTGACATTCAAGCAGTTAGTAGTCGGCTCAGGCAACCACAGTGGCAGTATTTCCCTCGCTTGATGGAGAGCTCGAGGTCCCTGCTAGGGGGTAACTTGGTAGCTGCAGAGAGGCTCGCTCGCGAGGCCGTCGCGGTGGGTGCCGCGAGCGTAGGAATTCTTGTCCACAGCCTGCTTACGGTCCAGTTGCTGGCGATTGGACTGGAGGCGGACGGTGCGAAGCGTACGCTCCTCCTGAATGAGGCTTTGGAAAGTGGTCGCGTCGTCACCAGACACGTGCCCGGTTTCGAAGTAATGGCGACCATGATCGCAACGCTCGAGACAAAGCTAGGTATCTCGGAGGCCGGAGAAGCCATTTTGAGGACGTGGTCTGCTCAATGGGCAGCGCAAACCTTCAAGAACGACTCGCACACCTTGCTAAGACTCGCTCTGTTGAGCAACGTGGCAGCAAGTCGAACACGAAGAGGCTGCGACTCTCCTCCATCAAGCACTGGTGCCCCACGCGCGATTGCACGTCGTTGGTTCTTTTGCCGTAAGCTACGCCGGCCCGGTAGAGCACTGGCTGGGTAGACTGGAACTGGTGCTCGGAGGGGAGGACGTTGCGTCGACCTTCGAAAGAGCGATTCGGGCAGCGCAGGATGCTCACGCGCCGGCGTGGAAAGCTTGGTCAGAGCTCGGTCTCGCCGAGGCACTCTCGAGACGGGCGACGGCAGGAGACATCGAGCGCGCTCACTCGCTCCGCGAGAACGTTCGCCGCGTCGCTACCGAGCTCGGCCTGCCGCGGTTGCTCAGCGTCGCGGAAGGCCGCGTCCCCTTCTGACTACGCGATCTTCACGACGAACCAGTTCTTTTTCCCGCGGCGGACCAAGATGATCTCGTCGTGGAGCAGGCGCGCAGGCGTGAGCTTCTGATCGAGAGCGGCGATCTCGCCGTTCACGAGAATGGCGCCGTCTTGCAGGAACTGCCGCGCCTCGCGCTTGCTCTTCACCACGGCTCCGTCGACGAGCAGGTCGACGATGTCGAGACCGTCTCCACCAAGTCGCTCCCGCGGGAGGGTCGAGGCCGGGGCGCTCGCGAAGAGCTCATCCAGCGTGTTTCGAGGCAGGTCCTGAACCTTGCCGGAGAACAACGCCGAGGTCGCGGCCTCCGCGGCGGCGAGCCCTTCCTTGCCGTGGAGGAGCTCCGTCACGTGGGAGGCGAGCGCCTTGTGCGCGACTCGCGCGCCGGGATCGCGCTCGTGTTCGGCGATGAGCTCCTCGAGCGTCTTGCGATCGGCGAGCGAGTACACCTTCAAGAACTTCGGGACGTCGGCGTCCGCGCTGTTCAGCCAGAATTGGTAGAACGCGTATGGCGACGTGCGGTCCTCGGTGAGCCAGACCGCTCCCTTCTCGGTCTTGCCGAACTTGCCTCCGTCGGCCTTCGTGACGAGCGGCGCCGTCAAGCCGAAGACCTCGCTCCGCTGCGTGCGCCGGACCAGATCGACACCGGCCACGATATTGCCCCACTGGTCGGAGCCCGCGATCTGCACCGTGACCCCCTGCTGCGAGAACAGGTACGAAAAATCGTACGCTTGGAGGAGCATGTAGCTGAACTCGGTGTAGCTGATGCCCTGCTCTCGGTTCTCGAGCCGCTCCCGCACGCTGTCCTTCTGGATCATCATGTTGATCGAGAAGTGCTTGCCGATGTCGCGCAGCGCCTCGAGGAAACCCAGCTTGCCGAGCCAGTCGCCGTTGTTGACGAGACGCGCCGCGTTTTCGCCGGAGAAGTCCAGCACGCGCTCGTAGATGCGCCGCTGCCCCTGGATGTGGCGTTCGATGGTCTCGGGCGTCATCAGCTGACGCTCGGCTTCCTTGCCGGACGGGTCCCCGATCATGCCCGTGCCGCCGCCGACGAGCGCTACCGGGCGATGGCCGGCGAGCTGGAATCGGCGCAGCAAGAGCAGCGGGACCAGGTTGCCGATGGTCAGCGAGTCTGCCGTCGGATCGAAGCCGCCGTAAACCTGACGCGAGCCGCCGGCGAGGTGCTTCGCGAGCTCCTCGGGGTTCGTGCACTGGTAGAAGAGACCACGCCACTTCAGATCTTCGAGCAAATCCATCGCGCGGCGCAGCCTATCATCAATCGCGATTCGCGCTCGCTGGCTCGGGGGCTTTCCAGGTCAGCGGTCCTCGAGCCAGACGCTCGGCGCTGGGGCCGCCCCCGGCGGCGACCAACAGCTGACCGCTTCGAGACAGCGCGAGCGGGCGCTCTCGAGTCACGCCCACGAGCGCGCCGGCGCCGACGTCGACCACCGCGGGCGTGACCACCGCGAAGCGACCCTGGGTGAGAACGTACGGCAGGGCGTCGAGCGTGACCTCGAGCTCGAGCTCGCTGCGCGTCTCCACGTCGAACACGAACAGACGATCGCGGCGCCGTACGAGCGCGCGAGTCTCGAAAATGTGGATCACCAGATCGGAAGGCTTGAGCAGGTGAGTCTCACGCCGCGCGAGATCGATCAACAGCGTATCCCCGCCCGGATAGAGCGGCACCAGGCGCTGCTCCCGGACCGCGCGCGCGTCGAGCTCGGTAGGTTGAACCGCGACGCCGAGTCGCTTCAAGTAACCGCGCGCTACGAGCTCCACCTCGGCCCTGCCTGGCGCCTTCGTTCCGGGGCAGCCGAGCAACAACAGGTTCTTACTCGCGTCCGCGAAGAGCACGCGTCCGCCGCATTGGCTCGTCGCGAGCAGCGCCGGTTTCGAAGTGCCGGGGTCCAGGACCAGCTCTCCGCTCGCGCGCCGAATGACCGGGCCTTCATCCAGGAAGGTGACGAGGTCGGGGATTTGCCGCAGCGAGCCACCAGCCAGCTCGAGCGCGAGGGCTACGGTGGCGTCGCCCGTTCTGTAGCGAGCACCGAGGCGGCGCACCGGGCCCGTACACGCGGGCTTCGGAGCTTTCGCGAGCGGAAACGGCCAGTCGAAGCGGCCGTTCTTGTTGCTGTCCAGAGCGACCGCATCCAGCACGAGGCGAGTGTCCATAGCGTCGAAGGCGACGCGAAAGATCTCGCTGACTCCCGGGTCGAATGCGGTTTCCGCGCCTGTTTCGAGCGCGCGGACGACCACGTCGAGTTTCCCCTTCTTGCGGCGCAGGTACGCCATCCGCCCACCGTCCGAGGAGAATGCGAACGCCCGGTGACCGGGGCGATCGTCGAGATCGATCCGGCAATCGGCTCCTAGCTCCGTCATGTCGGTTCGAGTCGAGGTCGCGCTGTCGAAGAGCACGACGTGACCCTCGCTCTGAACGAGCACGAAGCGGCCGGTAGGGTCGGCGTCGAAGTAGGACTCAATCGGCACCGATGGCTTTTCGCCGATCATCAACTTTGCCGAAAACAGATCCCCTGCGAGCGCGCCGCTCGGAGCGAAATCCACCGAGACCTGACCGTCACCGTCCGTGTCCGCTTCAGCGCTGCAGTAGGCGAGCCAGCGCGCCTCCGGATCTGCAGCCAGCACCGAAACTGGAACGCTCAGCGGAACGCCCACCGGCCCTGTGTGGAAGTTGTTCGAAGTCCCGGCTGGCGCGGAAGCGGTGCCGGCAGGAACCGGCGAGCCCTTTCCTGGCGAGCGACGCGCTTCGTCACCCACAGGGATGGGCTGCTTTCGAGGGCTCGGTTCGGGAGCGTGTCGGACCGAGGCGGAGCAGCCGATCAGTAGCAGGCCTGCGAGGATGAGACGCAAGGCCCCCGAGCCTCGGTCGGGCGGAGAGGCTCGTCAAGCTGGTGCCTTCATTTCCGTGGTTTCCGATGAAGCGCATGTCATCGAGTGACGCAGCGCAGGAGGGCTATTTCAATGCCGTAGCGCTCCCGACCCCATGGTAGGTTCGAGGACGAACCATGCACGGCGGGATAGACATTCCGGGGGTGGAACTCCTGGACGAGCTCGGTCGTGGGGCCCACGGCGCGGTCTACAGGGGACGACGCGGCAGCGACTACTACGCGGTCAAGGTCGCGCTCGCGCCCTCGGATCCGAGCGCCTTCGTCCGCTTTCAACGCGAAGCCATCGCGCTCGCGCGCGCCAAGCATCCCGGCCTTCCGCGCGTGCTCGACGTCGCCAAGAGCGGCGCGCCTTACCTGGTGATGGAGCTCGTCGAGGGCGAGACGCTCGCCGCTCGCCTGACACGCGGCACCCTGTCAGAAGAGGAGACGCGCGCGCTCGGTCTTCAGCTCGCGGACGTCCTCGCGCACATCCATCGGCTCGGCCTCGTTCATCGCGACGTGAAGCCGCGCAACATCATCTTCGACGAGAAGAGCGGCCGCGCTCGCATCGTCGACTTCGGCATCGCCATCGGCACCGCTTCGAACAACTTCGCTGCGGCCGAAGGCACCGTGCCTTACGCCGCGCCGGAGCAGCTCCGCGGCCTCAGCGTCGACGGCCGCGCCGATCTCTACTCGCTCGGTTGCGTGCTCTACGAGTGCCTTTGCGGCATGCCACCGCTCGGCCCCCTCAGCCTCGCTCGGCTGGGCAAGGCGGATCCGGTTTCGGACGAAGCGAAGCTCGAGCGCGCCGGGATATCGGCGGAGTTCGCGCGGGCGATCGTGAAGCTGACGTCGCAAGATGCGAGATCGCGTTTCGCAGAAGCCGGCGAGCTCGCAGATGCGTTGGGCGCCACTTCTCCGTTCGACCATGTTGCTCGACAACAGCGCCGAACTTTGCCGATCGCGCTAGTCGGAAGGGAGCGAGAACTCGCTGTTTTGCGTCGAGCTTGGTTCGAGGTGGAAGCGGGGAGTCCGCGCAGCCTCGCGGTCGAAGGTCCTATGGGGAGCGGAAAGACGGCGCTCCTTCAAGTGTTTTGCGATCAGGTGCGCACGGAGGGGCATGCCGCCATCTATGTGGCCTGCGCATCCTACGACCCGGTACCCTTCAGCGTTGCACGTCGGCTCTTCGAAGCTTTGCTCGCGCGCGTCGGCGAGCAGAAGTTCACTGAAGCGGCCAGTGGGTTCGAGTCGCTGCTAGCGGTCATCGCCCCTGCGCTGAGGCGGATCTTTCCCTCCGCGCCGCTCGTGCCGGATTCGGATGATGCGCATCACGTCATTCTCGAGAGCGCGGCGAAGAGCTTGTGGCGGCTGTTGGAGCTCGAGGCGAAGGTCGTCGTCTGTATCGACGATTGTCAGTGGCTCGACGCGGGCAGCTCCGCCATTCTGCGCAAACTCTTGGGGATGGGGGGGTCGAGTTTCCTTTTATTGGGTCAGCGCTCGGACGTTCAGCCTGCTCCGGAGTCCGACGCACTGAGGGGAGTCGGCAACGAGAGCATCGCAGGGGTGATGCTTCCACCGCTCGGGGAGCAAGCGATCGAAGCGCTCATCACGTCGTATCTGGGTTCGAATCAAGTTCCCGCGGAAGTTATCAGTCGCGTCGCTGCCTTGAGTGCACCGACGCCGCTCGGCGCTCTGGAGGGGGTGCGCACGCTGCTGGAGGAGAGAGCAATCCTGCCTGATTGGTCCGGCTGGCGCTTGCAGCCGGAGGTGGCCGAGGGGGTTCGATTGCCGGAGTCGGTCGTCGAAACGCTGCGCGCACGTATTTCGACGCTGGAGCCGATCGTCCCGCAGGTGTTGCTCGGAGCGGCGGTGGTCGGAATCGACTTCGAAATGTCCGCGCTTCCGGAGATAACCGGCTGCTCGCCAGAAGAGGTGTCTGGCGCGATGCGAGAGGCCTACCGGGCGTCGCTCGTCACGGGGGGCGCCGAGACTTTCCGCTTCGTTCATCAGGCAGTTCGCGAGGCGCTCCTCGCCTCTTGTACCGAGGGCAAGCTGCGGGACCTGAGCGGCCGTGCCGCAGAAGCATTGGATAGGAAGCTCCTCGCAGAGCCGGAGTCGCAGAGATCCGAGCTGGTTTATCGGGTCGCCGATCTTTATTGGCGCGCCGAGTGGAGAGACACCCCTGAGCGCGCCATCGCGGTGATCGAAGAAGCGGCGCAACGAGCGTTCGAAGCTTACGACAATCGACAGGTGCTGCATTTCCTCGAGAGGGCGGCCGAGATCCGTCACGCTACGAATCGACAGCCGGGCGTCCAGACGCTGTACGTGAACGGCGAGGTGCTGATTCGACTGGGCAGCCTCGCTGCCGGCCGGGCCTCGTTGGAGCGGGCTCTCGAGCTTTCGACCGACCCTCTCCAGCGCGCCACGATCCTCTCGCGCATCGCTTGGGTTTGCGAGTGGGAGCTCGACTCGGTGCGTTCCTTGAAAACGCTGAAGCAGGCCTTTGCAGAGGTCGGAGCCGAGTTTCCTGTGACCTCGGCTCCTTCTCTAGCCCGCAGCGGCAGCGCCTGGCTGCGCCACGCGTTCAGGCGAGTGAAGACCATCGCATCGGAGGACGTCGCCGCTCGGGAGCGCCAGAAAATCTTATGCGCGCTCTACTATCGAACCTTCCGCCACGGAACCTTGAGCGCCAATATTCCGCAGACGATTCAGGCTGCCCTGCTCGGACTCGAGGCTGCGCAAGCCCTCGGGGTGAGTGCAGCCCTATCCAGGGCCTACATTGCCTATGGCTTCGTTCTGACCGCGCTCGGTCAGGGCGAAAAGGGCCGCCAGTACTTGAAGCAAGGCGAGGACGTGGCTACGGCGACGCGGAACCCGGTCGCTGTCGCGCACGCGATGCAGTCGCACTCCGTGATCGCCGCTTGGGACGGAAGGCTCGCCGAGGGACTCGAGGCCGGTGCTCGGTGCCTGCTCGAGCATGGACACTGGCAGGATTTCAGCGAACACTGCCACCTCGCGTACAACCTCTGCATTCTGGAGTCGGTCCGCGGCCGCGGTTACGAAGAGCTCGTCTGGCTCGAGCACGTGCTCCGGCAGGTCGATCTCAACAAAGAGGCGTTCGGGCTCTGGGAGTACGTAGAGCTCGGGGCTCGCGCCCTCCTCGTGCACTTGGGGCGAGCTCACGAGGCTGATCGGATCTTGCGGCGCCTTCGCGAGGTGACCACCAAGATCCCGAAGGGCAGCACCTACGAGGCCTTGAGCTTCGGGCCGCGTGTACGGGTCTTCACCGACGTCGGGGATCTCGGACCGGGGTTTGAGGCCATCGAGGCCGAGTTCAGATTGGGAAGGCACGATCCGCGTCGAGTGCATCTCGCGCTCGCCGAGTACTACCTGCACGTCGCCCATGCTCGCGTTCACGCTTGTCTACGAGCATCGGGGCCTCACCGCTCCAGGCGCCTCGAGCAGCTTCGGGCAGCAGCGGACGAGCTTCGGTTGGCTGCGCGCATCCCCGTCCTGCGTGCACACAGCCTGGTCGTGGATGGATACGTGGCGCACTTCGCGGGCAATGCAGAGAAGGCAGGCAAGCTGTTCGCCGATGCGGACGCGCTAGCCATCGAAGAGGAGTCTCCGTGGGTTCGCTACGCGGTGGCCAGAGGGCGAGCTCACCGGCTCAAGTCGCGCTCCCATATCGAGGTAGTCCTCGGTGAGGCGCGCCGCGCCGAGCAAATAGCCAGAGAGAACGGCGCGGTCCACAGGCTGCGGTGGATTCGCGAGGAGTTCGAGCTGCCCCAGACCTCCACTGTCTTCGCGGTTCCGACCCCGAGTCATGCGAGCGACGTTTCTCGGTCCGTGAGGCCCACCTCGTCGGCCACGAGCCGCCAGCTTCGACGGAGCAAGCTACGCAGCGGCCTCCGGCGCCTGCAGGAGAGATCACAAGACGCGGACGCGGCGCGGCAGCTGCTGCTCGATGAGCTGTTCTCTGCGATACGCGCTGAGCAGATCCATTTCTTCACGCTTCGCAACGGCCGCGCCATCTGGTTGTACGGGAGAGATTCTGCGGGCGGGAGCGTCAGCGCACCGGCCGTCGATTCCTTCGTTCGAGAGGCGGTCTCCGGCAGGTTGAGCGTCTTGGTCGATGACACGGAGACGCTCCGCAGCCGGCTCGCCGTACCGCTGATCGAGCGCGGTGACGTGCGCATGGTCGTGTACGCGGAGGCCGCCGGCTGTGGGGTGTTCGACGCGGAGGATTGTCACCTGATCGCGGAGGCGTCGTCGTCGCTCTCCGCCATCCAGAGCACGGCACCTCGGCCAGGCGACCGTCAACAGTTCGAGCGAAAACTCGACGGCGAGCGGTCCGTGAGCGCATTGACCTCCGCTTTGGCGGAGCACATCGAGGCTCTAGCCGTGGACGGCAGCGCCAACGACGGAGCGCTGTTGGCGCGCGTGACTACCCTGTCGCGCTTGCTCAGGGAAGCCAAACGTCTGGAGCGGCACGAGCCCGTACTGGTCAACATCAACGACGTCGTGACGAAGACGATCCAGCGCATACGCAACCTGCTCGGCGCGGACCTCGAGCTTTTGACGGGCCTCGAGTCGACGCTCCATCCAGTGTTGATCGATCCCGAGCACTTGGAGCTCACGCTGCTTCACGCCGTGCTCGGAGCTCACCGCTGGCTGCAGGGCAAGGGCGTGTTCATCGTGGAGACGGCGAACGTGACCATTCAGGGGGCGCTGGTCCAAGAACTCCGCGTGCATCATCCGGGCGCGCACGTCATGGTGACGCTCTCCGCCGTCGCCGAGGATTCGTCGGGTTCCGCTGTCGGCGCGCCAGTCAGGTTCGGAGGGCTCGCGGAGCAGATGTGTCGAGAGCTCGCCTATGCCAACGGCGGCGTACTCGCGCTCACGGATGACTCGCCCACCGGAGCAAACCTGCAAGTCTTCTTCCCCCGCGCAAACCCGTCGATGGAGGACCCTGGCAAGCAGGCTCCGTTCGGAGGATCCGAGACGCTGCTGATCGTCGATCGAAACTCCCACTTTCGACAGGAGCTCGCCGGAGAGCTGAAGAAGCTCGGGTATCGAGTCCTCCTTGCGGAAGACCTGCAAGGCGCCACTACGATCACGGAGATCCACGGCTCCTGCGTGGACGTCGGCGTGATCGAGCTGGATCCCGAACTCGACCCACGACATCGTCCTGGTGGTCACCGCGGCCCACCGCCCGTGCTGCTTTATACGTCTCAGTTCCCCTGGAACGCGCTCAGGGCAAGGGGAGTCGGGATACCCCGAGCCCATTTCGTCCAAAAGCCGTTCTCGAGCCACGTCCTCGCCGAGCGGATCAGGGCTCTCCTGTCGGACACGGAAGTCACCAACCGGCGCAAGCTCGTCGTCAGCTGACGACGAGCGAGCGTGCTGGCGTCGGAAACGCGTTCCGGCGACCGCAACTCTGGAAGAACCGCGGCCGCCGGCTCAGCGGGGCTCAGATCGTCAGCGTGCGAAACTTCTTCTTCATGACTTGCTCCTTTCAGGTCGTCACGCAAAGGTGACGTTCGACATGGTGGGTTGGGGGGCGAATGCGCGGTGAGCGACTTCGCCGAAGAAGGCGTCGAGGTGCTCCGACGAGGTTCGAATCGTGCGGCGCATGCCGTCGAGATCAGCGGGATCGACGAGAAGATCGATATCGGTCAGGCCTTCTTCGACATGCTCGCGATCAAGCTCGACGTGGTTTCTCACTATGCTGAGGTTGGACGGGAGGACCCCCGAATGCCTCTCCAGTGTTTCCAGCCATTCCGGGCCGACCACGACGGTGACGTGTTCGACGAGCAGCGTGTAAGCGAGGAAATGAGCGGGCCGAGCGTCGATCTCGTCCGCGAGGAACGCCATCAGGTTGCGCAAGGCGGGTGAAGCCTGGCGGCCGACTCGAATCTTGAACAGGCGTTCGAGGTTGTGGATGTCGTTGTCTGCCCAACGATAGTGCCCGACTTCTTCTTCGAGCTTCTTCCTCAGGTGATCAGCAATTCCTTCGTCTGCCTTGCGGTCGGCGCAGTCGGCGGCTCGGGACAGGAGCTGCACGCCGGCATGGGTCAGGTAGCGGAGGCCAGCGAGGTATAGCCCGATGGCCTCCGGGGGCAGGGCTCGAGTCTTCGCTCGCGTTAAGAGTGAGGACTCACGGAGTCGGGTTGCATAGGACTCGACGTCCCGAAGGAGGATTTGGCTCAGCATCTCTGTTGATCTTCCGGTTGATAACTCGTTGGAGTGATTGTCCCTCCCGTCCGCAAGGTGTGAGCATCGTAGGCACGTGCCGTTGACGGGCCAACTTGTTGCACTTCTCCGCTAGCGTTGCAGAGGAAAGTTGCCCGAACGTCGAGTCGTGGCGCACGAGAGCCGCATGCAAACGCCCCAGCATGATGTCGGCGCTGATGTGACACCCGAGCTTGCGGCGAGCCTCGAGCCCGCACTTCGCGACGTCGTGCTCAGGTACCCGCTGCCCGCCGCGACGTCTGGATTCGACGTCTTTTCGGAAGTCATCGAGATCAATGAGCTTCGCGTGCATGCGTTTGGAATTTCCACAACGACGGAGGCGCTCGGGGTCGTCGCGGGATCGGCGGCCGAACTGCGGCGGGCACCACGCGAACGGGCGTATTTCGAGCTCCTCGAGCGAGCCGTCATCATGGAGAGCAGAGGCTTGCGTGAACGGTCCGATGCAGACGAGGATTCGGAGCACGCGAGGAACAAGCTCTCGCTCTCGAATGGTGTGGCGCTGCACTCGACGTGGCGAGACGCGACCCGCAGTGCCGCGCTCGAGATCGTCGAACGAGATCGTGTCCTGCGATCCTGGTACGGGGGCGCGCGACCCGAGCGCATATCCACCAATCTCGGGTCATGGTCGGTTCGGCTGAGCGGGGAGTACGAGCTATCGGTCGTGAGATTTCGGGTGGGCGTGGACTTGGTGGACGAGCGCGCCACAGTCGTTGGGATCATCGCGTTCCCGCGCTCGAGCCACGCACCTCTGAGCATGGGATTCGCCGCGCGGGGTTCCGTGGATGAAGCGCTGCAGGCGGCGAGTCGCGAGCTCCTGCAACAGATCGCGTTTGGTTGGGGGGAGCCGGTACCCTCCGAGTCACCGGTCGCCGCTCCGACTCCCGAGTTTCATCTCGATTTCTACGCCTACCCCGGCCATCACGCGCTGCTTCGAGACTGGCTCGACGGGAAGCACGAGGGGCGAGGGCCGGCGCTGCCCGAGGTGGCGGGAGCGTTTCGTTTCACCGACATCACCCCGTCCTGGATGAGCAAGGAGCTCTGCGTGGTGCGCGCCGAGCATCCGTCCGCGGTGCCGCTCGTGTTCGGGCTCGGACATCCGTGGTTTCCGGAGTTGCCCGAGTGCATGCGCGTCCAGCCTGTCGCTTGAGCGTCTCTGCAAGCGTGTGTGAAGTCAGCGCTCGGCCCGGCGTGGGGGCGCCGGGCGAACGGCGCAGAACTGCGAGACGAAGGTTGATTCCGCCGCAGGCGAGAGGAACTTCACGAAGCGGGTCAGCGCGCCCCAGCGATCGGTGAGCACGGTGCCGGTCGCGCGGAACTGAAAGCGAGTCAGGATCTGCACCGACGTGGCGTTGCTCGGGGAGGCGTCGGCTTCCACGCGCTCGACGCCTGCTCGCGCCAGGCGCTCGAAGACGATCGGGAAGAGCCGCTGCATGAGCGTCAAGCCTTGGTACTCGCGCCTGACCGCGGTGCTCCGGATGTAATAGCTGCCCCAGTCAATGGGATCGCCAATCATCAGAGCGATCGCCTGTCCGTTCTTCCTGAACTCGAAGAAGTCCGCGGCGTGCCGGTAATAGCGCTCCTTCGCGGGGCTCCGGTCGACGCGATTGAACGGAGACCCGGGGACCAGGGGGAAGATGTCGTTGTAGTGCGCGCGGACGAAGCGCATGGCCTCGTCGTAGGAGACCGAGTGCACTTCGACGCCCTCGGAGCACTCGATCGGCAAGAGATCCGACCAGCGGATCCCCCAGAGGAGCTCGGAAAGGCGTGGCGGAGCCTCGGCGGCCATGGTCTTGCGACGGCGGCCTGACGCTGGGGCTTCGTCTTCGTTCTCGGTGACGGCTGAAATTTCGGGGACCTCGACAAGCATCGCGGTCGTGTTCCACGGAGCCGCGGCGCCGGCCAACTTTCGAGTTAGAGCTGGCGTCCGGGAGCCCGCGATACAAAACTGGCGGAATGCGCTGCCTGGTTGCTCGGCTCTTTCCTCTGCTCGCGCTCCCGATCGCGGGTTGCGGAAGTAACAGTTCTGTTTCGTTGCTGGCACAAATCGAGGATCCGGAGCTCGAGGTGCAGAGCGCGGCGCTCGGCACCGGGCTCGAGGGTGGGTTCACTCTCGAGCTCGAGCTCGGCGAGTACGCCGAGGACAACGCGACGGTGACGCTCGGGAGTTTCAGTATCACTGCGGAGGGTGAAGAGGTGGTGAGCGGCCTGTCACTCGCGCCCGAGCCCGGATCGGAGCTGCCGCTCACGCTGGGGCCCGGCAAGTCCACGACGCTGCGGCTCGATATCGAAAGCTCGGAGACCTACGAGGCGTCCGTGGCCGAAAGGCTCTGCGATACCCCCTTGACGTTCCGGGGTGCGCTCAGCACGAACGGCAAGCCGTCGTCCCTCGAGAGCGACGAGTTCTCCGCTAGCTGCCCCTGAGGAGGGCCATGGTCGAACGGCGAAGAGACGACGACGAGGCGATCCAGGCGGCTCACGAGGTCTGGAAACAGAAGGCGAGAGCGGAAGCGCGCGAGAAGGTCCCCGAGCGGCGCGAGCGGTTCACTACCCTCGGCGGCATCGAGGTGCCGGACCTCTTGACGCCCCCCGAGGCGCGCCCCGAATACCTGGAAGAGCTCGGTTTCCCGGGGGAGTACCCGTTCACGCGCGGTGTGCAGCCGACGATGTACCGCGGCAGGCTCTGGACGATGCGCATGTTCGCGGGCTTCGGTACGCCGCGCGAGACCAACCGGCGCTTCCGCTACCTGCTCGAGCAAGGCCAGACGGGCCTCTCCACCGCCTTCGATTTCCCTACCCTCATGGGTTACGACTCGGACTCGCCGCGCGCGCTCGGCGAGGTGGGGGTCTGCGGGGTCGCGGTCGACACCCTGCGTGACTTCGAGGTGCTGTTCGAGGGCATCCCGCTCGATCGCGTGACGACCTCCATGACCATCAACGGGCCGGCGATCGTGCTGCTCGCCTTCTACGTCGCCGCGGGGGACCTGGCCGGGGTGGATCGCAAGCAGCTCGGCGGCACGATCCAGAACGACTGCTTGAAGGAGTTCATCGCGCAGCACGCCTGGCTCGTTCCGCCCAAGCCCGCGATGCGCATCGTGACGGACATGGTCGAGTTCGCGAGCGCCGAGCTCCCGAAGTACAACAGCATCTCCATCAGCGGCTATCACATTCGAGAGGCCGGGGCGACCGCCGCTCAGGAGCTCGGCTTCACGCTCGCGGACGGCGTCGCGTACGTGGAGGCGGCGGTGGCGCGCGAACTCGACGTGGACGCGTTCGCTCCGCGGCTCTCGTTCTTCTTCGACGTGCACAGCGATTTCTTCGAGGAAATAGCCAAGTTTCGCGCCGCTCGGCGCCTCTGGGCCCGCATCATGCGCGAGCGCTTCGGCGCCAAGCGCAAGGAGAGCTGGAAGCTTCGCACCCACGCGCAGACCGCGGGGGTTTCACTCACCGCGCAGCAACCCTACAACAACGTCGCTCGGGTCGCGCTCCAGGCGCTCGCGGCGGTCCTCGGCGGCACGCAGTCGCTGCACACGAACTCACTCGACGAGACCTACGCGCTGCCGACGGAAGAAGCGGTGACCATCGCTCTTCGCACGCAGCAGATCATCGCGCACGAGTCCGGGGTAGCGAGCGTCATCGACCCACTCGCGGGGAGCTATCACGTCGAGTGGCTCACCGATCGCCTCGAGCGAGAGGCGCAGGCGATCATCGCGCGCATCGACGAGATGGGCGGCATGGTGAGCGCCGTCGAGGACGGGTACCCTCAGCGGGAGATCGCGCGTTCGGCGTACGAGCTCGAGCGCAAGATCGAGAGCGGCGAGCGCGTGGTCGTGGGCGTCAACCAGTTCGTCCATCGCGAGAACGAGCGCATCCCCACCTTGCGGGTGGACGAACGGGCGGTCGCCGAGAAGCTAGCGGCCCTCGGCGAGCTGAAGGCCACGCGCAGCCGCGGCGAGGTCGAGCGCACGCTCGCGGCGGTGCGACGGGCCGCGAAGGACGGCTCGAACCTGATGCCGCCCGTGATCGCCGCCGCGCGCGCCTACGCGAGCTTGGAAGAGATCTGCGACGTGTTCCGCGAAGAGCTCGGCGTCTACACGGATCCGGGCCATTTTTAGGATCAGCGCTTGCCCGTCGAGTCGTCCGATTTTTCGGCGCCGAGCGCGGCGAGGTTCGGGCTCGAACCCTTGCGCAGCGGCAAGAGCGTCGGGCTATCCTTCGACGGCGGGGGGAACGTGGACGGCGCGCTCGGCAGCGGAGGCGGCGGGGTCGAGTTCGAGCGCCGGCGCTCGGCCTGTTCGAGGCTGGGGTTCAGGATGCGGTCCACTTCGGCGCTCAGGCTGGTTGCGGTCACCTGCCGCAACGTGCCGCTCAAACGGCGGGTGGGAGGCGCGGGCGCATCGTCGCGCACCGGATCGCCCGCTCGGCGTAGCTGGACGACGACTCGGGCCCGATCGGCGAAGAGATCGCTCGTGATGCGCAGCGAGTCGCCCACCGATTCGCGAGCGAACCGCTCCGCGGCGCGGATCGCCCCTGCGGCCAGGTGTCGCAATACCTTGGTCGCTCGAGGCTGACCTGCGACCCCCAGGGCGAGGTTCAACCCGCTCTCCGAGCGCTCGAGGTCGAAGGTGAGCCGCACGTCCTCGAAGGGGTGCTCGAGGTGACCGCGGAGGCGAGCTACGGTGCCCGCGAGATCTCCGACGCGCACGGCGCCACCCCCCTGAACGAGGGATTTCGAGATCAGGTCCTCGGACACCCGCTCGAGGACGCGACCGGAGCCGTCCCCGAGCGTGCTCTCGAGCGCGAGCAGAACCTCTTCCGCCTCGTCGAGCGGCATGGTGTCGAGCGGCGCGCTCGCGCGGAGACGCTCGAGCGAAAGGTGAGCTCGCAGGCGAGGTGGGACCCGGCTCGCCACGACGTCTACGGAGCCGTTACCGAACTCGCGCTCGATCGACTCCAAAACGTTGCGCAAGAACCAGCTCCTCAGCCTGCCCGCCACTTCTGCGCTCCTCTCGAGAGCTCGAGGCTAGTCGACAACCGAGCTCCGGGCGACGGATTTCGCGCCGGCTCGGGGTGGCTCACGATTCCTGAAAGGAGATTTCGTGTCTATTTCACCCGGTCGAGCGCCCCGAGGACGTCGCGGAGAACGTCGTTCGTCTCTTCGATGCCGACGGACAGCCGCACGAGCGCGGACGAAATGCCGACCTTCTCGAGCTCCTCCTCGGAGAGCTCGAAGAAGCTCATGATGGCTGGCTGCTCGATCAGCGTCTCTACACCGCCGAGAGAGGGGGCAATTTTCGCGAGCCGACAACCGTCGACCACCTGAGAGGCCGCGGCGCGCCCTCCTTTGACGACGAAGCTCACGACGCCTCCGCCGCCGGCGAGGGCTCGTACAGCGACGGCGTAAGATGGATGGCTCTCGAGTAGGGGATAGTAAACGCGTTCGACCGCGGGATGGCGCTCGAGAGCGCGCGCCACCTCGAGGGCAGTCGCGTTCTGTCGAGCGACGCGAACGCCGAGCGTCTTCAACCCGCGGATGGCGAGGAAGGCCGCGTGTGGGTCCAAGACCCCCCCGAGCACACCGCGCAAATCGCGCAACAGCGAAACCAGATGAGCGGGGCCGACCGCGACACCTCCGAGGACGTCGTTGTGGCCCGCGAGATACTTGGTCGCGCTGTGAAGGACGAGGTCTGCCCCGAGCTCGAGCGGTTTCAGGTTACACGGAGTCGCGAAGGTAGAATCGACGAGCGTCCGAATCCGTCCGCGGGCGCGAACGATGGCGGTCAGGCGTTCCAGATCGACGCAATAGAGGAACGGGTTGGTCGGGAGCTCGGTCACGACCAGGCGCGTGGTGGGCTTGATGGCCTGCTCGAGCGCCTCGAGATCGCCGGGAGGGACGATCGTGTGCTCGACGCCGAAGCGGCTGAGCACCGACGTGATGAACTGGCGCGTCCTTCGGTAGCAGTCCCGAAAGAGCACGATGTGCTCGCCCGCCTTGACCAGCGAGAGGATGGCGGTGGTGATCGCTGCCATGCCGCTCGCGAAGGCGACGCCGTCCTCGGCGCCTTCGAGCTCGGCCACGCGCCGCTCGAGCTCGCGCACCGTCGGGTTGCCGTAGCGACCGTACTCTTCGCGCTCTGGATCGGGATCCTCGCCGCGCATGTAGCGCTCGAGCTCCGCCGTGTTCTCGAACGTGTAGGTGGCGGTCTGCGCGATCGAAAGCGCGAGCGTGTGATGTGGGCGCTCGCCCTCGACGCCGGCGTGGACTGCGCCCGTACTGTCGGCGCGGCGCTTATCGGAGGGTGCTGTCACGAGCGGCCCTCACGCTTCCCGGCCCTTGACCGCCATGGCGGCGCGGACGCGCGAGATCAGGGTGGCGACTGCGTCACCCACGGGCAAAAGCTCCGCCTTCTTGGGATCGGGCTCGCTTCGAGGCTTGAGCTCGATGTACCCTGACTTGAGCGACTTTGCGCCGACGGTCACGCGCAGCGGGACGCCGATCAGATCGGCGTCCTTGAACTTCACGCCCGGCCGCTCTTCGCGATCATCGACCAGGACTTCGATGCCCGCGGCTTCGAGGCCGCGTTCGAGCTCGGCGACCGCGGCGACCACCTCGGGATCCTCGCCGACCTGCACCACGTGCACTTGATAAGGTGCGACGTTCATCGGCCAGCTGATGCCGTTGTCGTCGTGATGCTGCTCGATGACGGTCGCGACCAGGCGCGACACGCCGATGCCGTAGCAGCCCATGACCAGGGGCCGCTGGTTGCCGTCCTCGGCCAGGTAGTTCGCGCCCATCGCCGTCGAGTAGCGGGTGCCGAGCAGGAAGATGTGACCCGCCTCGATGCCGCGGTAGAGCTTGAGCGCCCCTCCGCACACCGGACACGGATCGCCTTCGACCACGTTCCGCAAATCGGCGACGTCTCCCTGGAAGTCGCGGCCGCGAACGACGTGCTTCAAATGGTAGTCGGTCTCGTTCGCGCCGGTCACGGCGTCCGACACGACCGCGGCGTCATGATCGACGAGCACGCGCCCCTTGAACCCCACCGGCCCGGCGAAGCCGACCGCGGCGCCCGTGGCCTTCTCCACGTCCGCTGCGCTCGCGAGGTGGACCTCGGAGACGCCGAGCGCGCGCGACAGCTTGATCTCGTTGATCTCGTGATCTCCGCGGACCACCGCGAGCACGAGGTCGTTCCCGGCGATGTAGACCAGGCTCTTCAAGAAGCGCTGCGGGGTGACGGAGAGGAACTTCGAGACCTGCTCGATGCTGCCGTGCCCTGGCGTGTGAACCTTCGAAACGCTCGCGACCGCGTCGCCGCCCGAGGCAGGCTCTGCCGTGCGCGCCCGCGCGACCTCGAGGTTGGCCGCGTAGTCACAGTTGCTGCACGCGGCGAGGATGTCCTCACCGCTCTGTACCAGCACCTGGAACTCGGCGCTGCCCGAGCCGCCGATCGCGCCCGAGTCCGCCGTCACCATGCGGTAGTCGAGGCCCATGCGATCGAAGATGTTCGTGTACGCGACGCGCATCGACTCGTAGCTCTGCTTGGCGCGCTCCTCGTCCACGTCGAACGAGTAGGCGTCGGCCATCGTGAACTCGCGACAGCGGAGCAAGCCTCCGCGGGGCCGCGGCTCGTCCCGGAACTTGGTCTGGATCTGGTAGAGGTTCTTCGGCAGGTCGCGGTAGCTCTTCACCTCGCGGCGGGCGAGATCGGTGATGATCTCTTCGTGCGTGGGGCCGAGGTGATAGTCGCCGGATTTCCGATCCTTCAAGCGGAGCAGCGTCTCGCCGTAGAGGTCCCAGCGACCCGTTTCCTGGAAGTACTCCGCAGGCAAGAGCGCGGGCAGCAGCACTTCCTCCGCTCCGGCGCGGTCGTACTCGCTGCGCACGATGGCTTCGATCTTCTTCAGCACCCGGACGCCGAGCGGCAAGAAGCTGTAGATTCCGGCGCCGACCTTGCGGACGTAGCCGGCGCGTGAAAGCAGGATGTGACTCTTGCTCGTCGCGTCAGCGGGGGCTTCTTTCAGGGTGGGGAGAAGAGCGCGGCGGTAGCGCATGGGAGGAGGGCTCGTAGCATGAGAGAGGGGGCGAAAGAAGCCATTTCTCGACCAAATTGCTCAAGTATAACGGCCGCAAATCGCCATCATTTCGTGCGCTTGAATTGAGCCCCTTCATTCCCGACTTGTCGCACCGGAAATTGCGGGTACAAGCTTCCGCCACGGCCCGGGTTAGTATCCGCGCCCCCTTGGAGTTCTCCCCGACATGAGCGCAGTCGTTTCCTGGAAAGACAAGCTGAAGGGCCACATCCGCGAGGATTGGGCGCGCGAGATCGACATCTACGAAACCCAGATCGATCTGCGTAAGAAGGGAAAGATCGAAGAGAAGCTCTTCGCCGAGACGCGCCTCCGCCGCGGCGCGTACGGTCAGCGCTACGACAACGGTCAGCGCCACGACGGCGAGAAGACGCAGACCCTCGCCTTCCCGTCGGATCTGACCAAGGGCCCCAACACGGCGTGGGATGCGCCGGGCATGATGCGCATCAAGATCCCGTACGGGAAGCTCAGCGCCGAGCAGCTGGACGTGCTGTGCGATCTCGCCGAGGAGTATTCCGACAGCATCCTGCACGTCACCACGCGGCAGGACATTCAGCTCCATTTCGTCCACATCGAGGACACGCCCGACCTGATGCGCCGCTTGGCGGCCGTCGGCATCACGACCCGCGAGGCTTGCGGCAACTCGGTGCGCAACGTCACGGCTTGCCCCCTGGCCGGCGTCTGCAGCGACGAGTCCTTCGACGTGACCCCGTACGCGAACGCGATCACCTTCTTCCTGCTCGGTCACGACGACACGCAGAATTTCGGCCGCAAATTCAAGATCGCGTTCTCCGGCTGCCACGACCACCCTTGCGGGCTCACGAACTTCCACGACCTCGGCGCGATCGCGAAGAAGCGCGTGGTCGACGGCAAGGAGGTGCGTGGCTTCGACGTGTTCGTCGGCGGCGGGCTCGGCGCGGTGCCGTACCCCGCGCAGCTCATCGCGGAGTTCTTGCCGGAGGAAGAGCTCTTGCCGGTGGCGCAAGCCGTGTGCCGCGTGTTCGGACGCCTGGGTGAGAAGGACAACCGCACCCGCGCTCGCATCAAGTTCCTGGTGAAGAAGCTCGGCATCGAGGAGTTCAAGCGACTCGTGAGCGAAGAGCGCGCGAAGCTCCGCCCCGACCCGCGCTGGACGCAGTTCCTCTCGGACCTCAACGGCACCGACGAGAAGCCGCTGCGCGACGGGGGTGAGCTCCCTCCCGGGCCGCGCCCCGACGGGTTCGACGCCTGGTACCGCACGAACGTGAAGGCTCAGTCTCAGAAGGGCTACGTGACCGCGCAGATCACGCTGCCGCTCGGCGACTTCACGCCGCTCCAGGGCCGCGCGATCGCGAACATCATGCGCAAGTACACGGGCGACAGCCTGCGCACGACCGTGTTCCAGAACCTGATGTTCCGCTGGATCTCCGAGGCGGACCTCCCGGCGCTCTACGGGGAGCTCCGGGCGATCGGCCTCGCTGACGCGGGCGCCGACACGGTGAGCGACATCACCTCGTGCCCCGGCACCGACACCTGCAAGCTCGGCATCTCGTCGTCGCGCGGCCTCGCGGGCGAGCTCCGAAAGCGCCTCTCGGTGGTCGGCAACGAGCTCGCGGAGAAGGCGCCGGATCTCAGCGTGAAGTGCAGCGGCTGCTTCAACTCTTGCGGCCAGCACCACATCGCCGACCTCGGGTTCCTCGGCGTGAGCCGCAACGTCGGCGGCCGCCGCGTGCCGCACTTCCAGCTCGTCGTCGGCGGCGAGCGCCGTCAGAACGCCGGCTCCTTCGGGCTCGCGATCGGCGCGATCCCGTCGAAGAACGTGCCGGCAGCCGTCGATCGCCTCGGCCGCGCCTACATCGCGGGCAAGCAGCAGGGCGACACCTTCAAGACCTGGGTCGACCGCTTCGGGAAGAAGGAGGTCAAGAAGCTGATCGACGACCTCACGCAGGTCCCGGCGTACGAGCAGGATCCGAGCTTCTACTCGGACTGGGGCGACCCGCGCGAGTACACCATCGACGACATCGGCGAGGGCGAGTGCGCCGGCGAGATCGTGCCGTTCGTGGAGTTCGGCCTCGCGGCGAGCGAGCGCGAGGTGTTCGAGGCTTCGGTGCTGCTCGAAGAGGGGCAGAACCTGGCCGCTTCGCAGCGCGCCTACAGCGCGATGCTGCAGGCCGCGAAGGCGCTCACCAAGCAGCGCAACCCGAACCTCGGCGACGAGGCGGACGAGATCGTGCGTGAGTTCCGGACGCACTACTACGACACCAAGCTCTTCTTCGATCCGTTCGTAGGCGGGAAGTTCGCGCACTTCCTGTTCCGCATCCACGAGGAAGGCATCAAGGACGGCTCGGAGCAGGGCGCGCACCAGCTCATCGAAGAGGCGCAGCACTTCGTGGAAGCTGCCCACAATTGCTACGCCCGGCTCGGCAAGGCGATCGCCTGAACCGCACGCCGAAGATCCCGCTCCAGACCAGAGATCCCCGATGGATTCCCCCAAGATTCAGGTCAAGTACTTCACCCAGGCAGACGTCGAGCTCGAGCGCTTCATCCCGGTGTTTCACCGCTGGATCAAGGATCGCGTGCTCGACGAGCTCGTGATCGACGTCGCCGACTACGGTCACGTGCATCACGGGCCCGGCGTCGTTCTGATCGGCCACGCCTCCGACTATTTCCTCGACCAGGGCGAGGGGCGGCTCGGCCTGCTCTACAGCCGAAAGCGCGATCCCGGCGCGCCGGAAGAGCGCATCGCGGACGGCTTTCGCCGCGCGCTGAACGCTTGCCGGCTGCTCGAGCAAGAGCCGGGCCTCGACGTGAAGTTCCGATCGGAAGAGGTCATGGTGCGGTTCCCCGATCGCCTGACCGCGCCCAACACGGACGAGAGCTTCGCGGCGCTGCGTCCGGAGCTCGAAGCCGTGGTGACCAAGCTCTACGGCGACAGCGCGCGCATCGAGCGCAGCGGACCGGAGAAGGCGCCGCTCGCGCTCCGAGTCACGGCGCCGAGCGCTCCGCCCGTCGCGGAGCTCCTGGCGCGCCTGGCCTGATTCAGGTCAGCGGCGTCACGTCGTCACCCACGGCGAGCTCTCCCTGCGCGTCGTGGATCAGGTTCATTCCGAACCAGACCTTGCCGTCCCATTGGCGGAACGTCGCGAGGGTCTTCAATGGCTCGGCGTGCGCTCGCGCCGTCTCCGGATCGATGGTGGTGACCACGCAGCGATCGCAAGCCTTCGGGCCGCGAAAGGTCGTCCCGCCGATGCGGACTCGCGCGAAGGTGTCCTCGACGAAGGGGCTGGACCCGTCGATCACGATGTTCGGACGGAAGCGCAGCATGCCGATGGGTGACGGCAGGCGCCGGTTCAGCTCCGCGAGCGACTCCTCGGACGTGAGCAGGAACGGGTAGCCGTCCGCGAAGCTCACGACATCGGAAGGGGCGGCTCGTGCGGGGTTTACGGCACGCTGGTGGTCGTCGGGCATGTAGACGAGCGAAACCTTCGCGCCGAGGTACTCGCTGAACCACGAGCTCCCCGGCACGTGCCGAACGCCGACGCCCTGGTGACCCCAGATCCGCGCGGTGACTCGCTCTCCGTCTTCGCAGGTCTCACTCACACGGAGCGGCGCGCGCCCGGGAGCCGTGAGCTCGAACCCCCCGTCGACCAGCGACACCGAGACGAGCGCGAGCTCGGGGCGCTTGCGCTGGGTCACGAACTCGTTCACGGCGTCGATCAACATGTAGCGGCGGTCGGCCGCGAAGCCTCGAGCGACGATGCGCGCCCGCGAGAGACGAACGCCGCGGCAGGCCTTGATCGGATAGATGAAAAGATCCGTCACCTTCATTCGTCGGTTCCGGAGAGGGCGCGCGCGACGAGCTCGCGAGCTCGAGCGGAGAGCGGCAAGGCGAGTGCGGCCTCGCGCCCCCGATCGCTCATCTTCTTCCAGGTCTTGCGCAGGATTTCGACCGCTTTTGCCTGGTCTGGATACTTCTCCAGGAAGGCGTCGAGCTCGTGCTCGAGGAAGACGAGGCAAAGCGCGTCCTCCATGGTTTGCGAGTCCGGGCTGCTCCTCAAGTTCTGCTTCAGGTTGATGCGCTGAACGGCGAGCACCGTCTCGGCGTCGTAGCCCAGCTCGCTCAAGATCTCGCTCGCCCGCCGCGCGTGAAAGCGGGCGAGCTCGGTGCGCCAGGTGAGGTAGCCGACCCTGCCCGACGGGTAGCTTTCACGCGGGATCATCCAGCGTTCGAGGTGCTGGCAACGCGCCGCGAGGCGAAGTGCAACGGACGCGCTCGCGTCCAGTCGCAGCACCCACTCGCTCAACCTTTCCGCCTCGACGAGCGCGCGCGGCCGAGCGACCCGAGCCACCCCGATCTGCACCGGATCCTCGGCGTTCCTCGCGTCGAACGCGGCGATCGCCTTTTCGAACAGTTCGGCGTCCATCTTGCAGGGCGACTTGCTAGCATGCGCGGTCCGTGAAATCTTCGGCCCGGGTAAGGCCGCGGAGCGCGGTCGCGGAGTTCCATCGATGCACTACCGTTCACTAGGCCGAACTGGGTTCGAGGTTTCCACCGTAAGCTTTGGCGCCTGGGCCATCGGGGGAACGTGGGGGAACGTGGACGACGCGGAGTCGCTGCGCGCCCTGCACGCCGCGCTCGACGCGGGGGTAAACTTCTTCGACACGGCCGACGTCTACGGTGACGGTCGCAGCGAGCGTTTGCTCGCCAAGCTCCGCCGCGAGCGCAAGGAGCCGTTCGTCGTCGCGACGAAGGCGGGGCGTCGCCTGCCCGAGCAGACCGTAAGCGGCTACACCCGCGAGAACCTGACGAGCTTCGTGGAGCGGAGCCTCCAGAACCTCGAGCTCGAAGCCATCGACCTCCTGCAGCTCCATTGCCCGCCGACGGACGTCTACTATCACCCGGAGGTGTTCGGTTATCTGGACGAGCTCGTGCAGGCGGGGAAGCTGCGCTTCTACGGCGTGAGCGTCGAGCGCGTGGAAGAGGCGCTCAAGGCCGTCGAGTACCCGAACGTCCAGAGCGTTCAGATCATCTTCAACGTGCTCCGGCAGCGTCCGTCCGAGCTCTTCTTCGCGCGCGCCAGGGAGCACAAGGTCGGGGTCTTGGCCCGGTTGCCGCTCTCCTCCGGGCTCTTGACGGGAAAGCTGTCGCTCGACACGCGCTTCTCCGCCGACGATCACCGCTCTTTCAACCGCCAGGGGCAAGCGTTCGACCGCGGGGAGACCTTCTCGGGCATCGACTACGAGCTCGGGATCGAAATCGTCGAGGAGCTGAAGGAGATCGTGCCGGAGGGACTCTCGCTCACCGCCTTTGCGCTGCGCTGGATCCTGATGTTCGACGCCATCTCCTGCGCCATCCCGGGCGCGAAGCGACCCGACCAGGTCACGGAGAACGTTCGCGCCGCTGATTTGCCCGCCCTTTCGCCCGACGTGATGGCCGCGGTCCGCGAGCTCTACGAACGGCGGGTGCGCGAGAACGTCCACCACTACTGGTGAGCGCTCTTCGCGTTCGGGCTCGACGCAAGCAGACCGCGAACCTAGGCTCGCGACGTTCATGTTCCAGGAAGCGCCACCCGCCTCGCGCGCGAAGACGCTCGCCGCGTACGCCGCGATGCTCGCCGCGACGGGTGGGCTGTTCTTCCTGATCCGGAACCACGGTGAGACCCTGTCCGCGCCGGAGCGGGGCGGACAGGTGCCGCAAGCGGTCGTGGCGGCGCCGCCGCACCTGCTCCTGCACGTGCTGCTCGCTCTGGTGGTCGTCATCGTGTGCTCGCGCCTGCTCGGAGGGCTGTTTCGCTATCTGCATCAGCCTCCGGTCATCGGAGAAGTGATCGCGGGGATCCTGCTCGGCCCGTCCCTGCTCGGTCACATCTCTCCCGCGGCGCAGGCCTTCGTGTTGCCTCCGAGCATCGCACCCCACCTCGGCGTCGTGGCGCAAGTCGGGGTGATTCTGTTCATGTTCCTGGTCGGGCTCGAGCTCGACACCCGCTCGTTGAAGGAGCGCTCGCACTCGACGCTCGCCATCTCGCACGCGAGCATCGTGCTGCCCTTCCTGCTCGGGTCGGGGCTCGCGCTGGTCCTCTACCCGCTGCTCTCGTCCCAGCGCGTCGGCTTCACGAACTTCTCGCTCTTCATGGGCGTGTCGATGTCGGTGACCGCGTTCCCGGTGCTCGCCCGCATCCTCACCGATCGCGGCATGCAGCGCTCGAAGCTCGGGGTCGTCGCGCTGGCGTGCGCCGCCGTGGACGACGCGACCGCCTGGTGCTTGCTCGCCGTGGTCGTCGGTATCGTGCGGGCGCGCGCTTCGGACTCGCTCTATACGCTCGCGCTCACGCTGCTCTACGTCGGCGTGATGCTCGCGGTGGTTCGCCCGATCGTGCGCCGCCTGGTCCTCAGGCAGGAAGTCGTCGGCAAGCTCAGCCGCGGCGCGACCGCCATGGTCCTCATCGGTCTCCTGCTCTCGGCTCTCGCCACCGAGGCCATCGGGATCCACGCGCTTTTCGGCGCGTTCTTGCTGGGCGCGATCATCCCGCACGAGTCGCGCCTGGCGCAGGAGATGATCCGAAAGCTCGAGGACTTGGTGATCGTGCTCTTGCTCCCCGCCTTCTTCGCGTTCACCGGCATGAGGACGCAGGTGGGTCTCCTCGAAGGCGCGAGCGATTGGTTCTTCTGCGGGGTCATCATCCTCATTGCGTGCCTCGGCAAATTCGGGGGCAGCGCGCTCGCGGCGCGCTTGACGGGCCTCGGCTGGCACGAGTCGGCGGCGCTCGGCGTGCTCATGAATACACGAGGGCTGATGGAGCTCATCGTGTTGAACCTCGGCCTCGACCTGGGCGTGATCTCGCCGCGCCTGTTCGCCATGCTCGTGATCATGGCGAT
>JAEZYO010000599.1 GCA_023419055.1 Pseudomonadota bacterium
CCACGTCGAGGCCCATCACCTGCTCGGGTGACATGTAGCCGATCTTGCCCTTGAGCTCGCCCGGGTAGGTTCGGCGATCGACGAAGCTCGACAGCAGGATCCCGAAATCGCCGAGCTTGACCTCGCCGGCGCGCCCGATGAGCACGTTGCCCGGCGACACGTCGCGGTGCACGATGCCGAGCGGGCGGCCCTGGTCGTCGCAAGCGTGATGCGCGAAGTCGAGCGCGCGCAGGACCTCGTGCGCCACGTAGAGCGCGACGTGCGGAGGGAAACGACGGCCGTTCGACGCGACCGCGCGAAGGAGCCGCGCGAGCGAAGTACCGTCGATGTACTCCATGGCCATGAAGAGCTCCCCGTCGCTCTCGCCGAAGTCGACGACCTCGACGATGTTCGGGTGGTTCAGCGTCGCGCAGATGCGCGCCTCGTCGCAGAACATGGCCACGAACCGCTGATCACGCGCAAGCTCTGGCAAGATGCGCTTGACTGCGAACTTCTTCGCGAAGCCGTGCGGCCCCGGGCGCGTCGCCACGAAGACCTCGGCCATGCCGCCGAGCCCGACACGCTCCCCGAGTACGTACGGGCCCAGCATGTCGCGCGGACTTGGACGGCTCATCGATAAACATTCTACCGATCCCGCGTCGGTTTGCCGCCGTTCGTAGGTCTCGGCTCCGATTTTTGCGGGCGTTTGTGCGCCGGTGTGCGCGTACGCTCTCGGAAAATTTGCTAAGTTCGGCTACGGTCTCGCGCCGCCCTGAGCCCTGGTGCTCGCCGGGAGGCAATCGACGGAGACGCAGAGTGAGCGACGAGCGCACATCTACACACTCAATCGAACGCGAACCATCGACTCGCATCGCGCGTCCGCCACGGCGCCGCAGTGTGGCGGTAACGGGGGCGGCGTCATTCCTAGGGGTGAACCTCATCGGCCTCCTGGAAGAGTCCGACAGCGTGCGCAGCATCGTGAGCCTCGACCTGAGCGCCCCGCGCACCGCAGGCTCGAAAACCAGGGTTTACGAGCTGGATTTGGTGCATCCCACGGCGGAAGAGCGCCTGGCAGAGATCTTCGCCGCCGAGGCGATCGACACCGTCGTGCACCTCGCCTTCTTGCCTTCGCCGACGCACGCCGCCGCGTACGCGCACGAGTTCGAGAGCGTAGGCACGATGCACCTCATCAATGCCTGCCGCCGAACGCGGGTCACCAAGTTCGTGATGTGGAGCCAGACGCTCCTCTACGGCGCTCACCCGACGAACCCCAATTTCCTTTCGGAAAAGCACCCCCTGCGCGCGCGGCGCACCGAGCCTTACTTCTCGGACAAGATCGAGGCGGAGAACGAGGCGCTCCGCTTCGGTAAGCCGGGGCAGGCCCGCATCGCGACGATCCTGCGCACGGCGCCCATCATCGGACCCACGGTCGAGAACTACCTGACGCGCTATCTCGGCCGGCAGCTCGTGCCGACGGTGCTCGGTTTCGACCCCCTGTGGCAGTTCTTGCACGAGGCCGACGCCGTGGCGGCGTTCAAGATCGCCGTCGACCGCGACGTGCCAGGCATCTTCAACATCGCAGGGGACGGGGTGTTGCCCCTCTCCACCGTGATCCGCGCGGCCGGCCGCACGCCCTTTCCGGTGCCGCGCTCCCTCGCCAACACCGTGGTCGGAGCGCTCTGGTTCGCGCAGGTCGCGGAGGCGCCGCCCGCGTTTTTCGACTACCTTCAGTACGTCTGCGTGGCCGACGGAGAGCGAGCGAAGAAGACGCTCGGCTTCAGGCCGCTTTATACGAGCCGCGAGGCCCTGATCGACTACGCGGGAGCCCAGCACCTGCGCGACGTTAAGCTATTGTCGGAGACGCCAGCGTGACAGCGAAGCGCGACAAGCCCCCCCAACGCAAGACGAGCGCCGAGGCGCGCCCCGCGCGCGAGCCCAAGCGCAAGGCCAAGCCACGCGCGCCGAAGCCGCTCGAGGAGAACGGCGAAGACCCGGCCCTCGCCGGCGCCGCCAAGCCGCGCGCGCCGAAGAAGGCGCCCCGCCGCGCCGGAGTGCCGCGCGAGCCCGCGAAGCGCGCCCCCCGGCCCAATGTGCCCCCGCCGAGCGAGGTCCAGCTCGATCTCGAAATGGACGCGGCGGAGGTGGCTTCGGAAGAAGTCCCGGAGCTCGGGCTCGGGACTCGAGTCGTTCCCCCGAACGTCGTCTTCAACGAGCAGCCTGAGCCCGCGAGCCCCCCTCCGCCACCGGTGAGCGGTGACGTCGCCGACCAGATCCGAGCGCTCGAAGCGCGTCTCGACGGGCTCATGCGCGGCGCGCGCGCGGCCCCGGCGCCCACGCCCCCTTCTTCTCCTGTGAACTCGGCGCCCGTGGTGGCGGAGACGAACGACGTCGCAGCTCCCCCCGCGGCGGCCATCAGTGACTCGGCGTATTTCGAGCAGCAGTGGGGCCGACTCGGCATGCGGAACCGCGCCGAAGAGGTCGACGATTTCGGGCTCGACCCGGAGTACGAGCGCAAGACGCGACGGCTGTTCGAGTTCCTCTACAAGCGCTACTTCCGCGTCGCGGCCGAAGGAGTGTCCAACATCCCCGAAGAGGGCCGCTGCATCGTGGTCGCGAACCACTCGGGCACGCTTCCGCTCGACGGGATGATGCTGCGCACGGCCGTTCGCATGGAGCACCCGAGCGCCCGCGAGCTCCGCTGGCTCGCGGAGGACTTTCTCTTTTACCTGCCGTTCGCCGGCGTGTTCATGAACCGGGTGGGAGCCGTGCGCGCGTGCCCGGAGAACGCCGAGCGCCTGCTCGCGAAGGAGTCGGTCGTCACCGTCTTTCCGGAAGGCGTCTACGGGATCAAGAAGCTCTTCAGCGAGCGTTACCGGCTGCAGCGGTTCGGCCGCGGCGGGTACATCCGTCTCGCGCTCCGAATGCGCGCTCCCATCATCCCGTGCGCCATCGTCGGCGCGGAGGAGACGAACCCGCTCCTTTATCGGATCGAGTCGATGGCGGAGCTCTTCGGGCTCCCGTACATCCCGATCACCCCTACGTTCCCGCTGCTCGGACCGCTCGGCCTCGTCCCCGCTCCGACTCGCTGGCGCATCAAGTTCGGGGAGCCGATCCAGGTCGGCAGCTACGGCCCTGAAGCCGCCGACGATCAACTCCTCGTGAGCCGCCTTTCGGATCGCGTTCGAAGCGCGATCCAGGGCCTCCTCGAGTCGGGGCTCCGCGAGCGTCGCAGCATATGGTTCGGTTGAGCAGGCCGAACGGCGTCCTCGTCGTCGACAAGCCGACCGGCAAGACCAGCCACGACGTCGTCGCGGAAGCGCGCCGCCATTTTCAGACGCGCGCGGTCGGTCACGCAGGCACCCTCGATCCCATGGCGAGCGGGGTCTTGTTGTTGCTCTTCGGCGAAGCGACGAAGCTTAGCGGCTATCTCACCGCAGACGACAAGCGCTATCGGGCGCGCCTGAGCTTCGGCCGAACGACTGACACGCTCGACGCGGACGGCAGCACGACGGAAGAGCGCAGCCTCGAAGCGGGTTGGCTCGATGCTGCGGCGCTCGAGGCCGCCCTCTCTCGAGAACGGGCGCGACGCGAACAGGTTCCTCCCGTGTACAGCGCTATCAAGGTCGGGGGTGAGCGGGCTCACCGTCTGAGCCGGCAGGGTACGCCGCCGGAGCTTGCGCCGCGCGCCGTCAGCGTTCGAGAGCTCCGCGCCGAAGCCTTCGACGACTCGGGGGCGACGCTCGTGCTCTCGGTGAGCAAGGGCTATTTCGTGCGCTCCCTCGCGCGTGACCTGTGCGAGAGCCTCGGCGTTCCGGGTCACCTGACGGAGCTTCGACGTCTGGCGAGTGGGGGCTTCACGCTCGAAGAGGCTGTGCCTTGGCCCCCCGAAGAACCGCGGTGGCTCTCCGTCGCGGAGGCGGCTTCGCGTTCTCTCCCTGCGCTCGAGCTCTGTGAGGCTGCCGTGGTCCGAGCGCGTCAGGGTAAGCCGCTCTCCGACGCCGACTTTCGCTCGCCTCCGCCCTCCGGGCTTGCCGCCTGGATCGCGGAAGGTCGCCTGGTTGCGATCGGACAAGACATCGGATCGGGAGTCTTCCGCGTCGTGCGAGGATTCAGCGACAGCCCTCTCAGCGAACCCGAACCTCGCTGAGGCTGAGCCCCTTCTCTTCGAGGCGCGTTCGGAGCCGCTCTCCGAGCTCCGCCCCATCTGCGGCGCTCGGCAGCTCGAGCTCGACGCGCACGTCACGCCCTTCGGCGCGGATGAGGATGATCCCTCCCCGATAGCGACCCGCCCCGAACTCGATGCGAGCCGTCCCCGAGGATCGGTCCCCACCCCAGGCGATGCGGCGGACCAACTCTTCCACCGCGTTCGCGAAGTCAGCCCGCGGGGTGAGCTCGACCGGCGTCACGGGCCGCGTAGCCGCAGGCATCGCCAAGGCGAGCGTGAGCGGATCGAGCGCGGCCGGTAACTGCGGAGGCTCGCTGTCCTGGGCCGTGTCGGGGGGAACCTGCCGCAGCCTCGGGGGCTCCCCGGCTCCGGCTCCGGACCTCGGAAGCTCGTTCGAGGCCAATGGGCTCGCAATTTTTTCACCAACCGCCCGCCCGGCGCCCAACGCGCCGTCGGGGAGCGACGTTCGCCGGAACACCGATGAGAAGTCTATGATTTGATTGCGGATGTTGACTTTTGAGCGAAATGAAGCAGTCGAGGCGACCTGCAGCATTTCGAGGATTTTGGCGACGCCTTCCATAACCCATGGTCGGCCGGTTCCGGCGCCGGTTGCGTGCTCCCTGACCCCTCGGTTACCTTTCCGGACACCCCGGAGGTCGGTGCCTGGCGCACCGGAGCAGCATTGGATTCGGTGCCACCAGAACGCATTTTATCGATCCTCATCGCAGCACTACCCGCAAGCTTGGTCGCGGTCTTCGCCGCAGCGAGCTGGGCTATCAACACACTCTCCGGAGCGCGGAGAGCCGCGCTCCGCGACAACCTCGAGGGCGGCGGGCAACGCGCCCTCGAGCGCTACATCGAATCGGGATCGAAGATCGAAGCGCGCTGGCTGGTGATCCGTACGCTCGGGATTTCCCTCGCCGCCGTTCTGATTGCGTCCGACTTGCCGTGGCCGGGCGCCCTGACGCCCGCCGTCGCAGCCCTCGTCGCGCTGGTGGCTTACGCGCTACCGAGCGAGGTTCTGCGAGCGATCGTTTCCCGAAAGCCCGAGCGCTGGGGGCCCTTGCTGCTTCAGGTCCTCAGGCCAGTCGAGCTCCTGGTCGCGCCGGTCGCCGATCCCATCCTCTGGGTCGGGACCAAAGTGAGCAACCTGTTCGGGACCGAGACCAGCGCGAGCGCCAGCGTCACGGAAACCGAGGTGGAGCTCGTGGTCAACGCCGGGGAGCTCAGCGGCTCGCTCGATCACGACCAATCCGAGATGATCCGGAACGTCCTCGAGTTCGGCGACGTCACCGCCGGCCAGGTGATGGTCCCCCGCACGCAGGTGAAGGCCTTCGACGCGGAGACCCCCATCGAGCAGCTGCTCGAGACGATCGCCGAGACGGAGCATTCGCGCTACCCGGTGTACCGGGAAAGCGTCGACAACATCGTCGGCGTCCTGCACGTGAAAGATCTCTTGCGTGCGGCGGCCCGCGGTGAGCTCAAGAAGTCCCACGTCGAGACGCTGATGCATCCGGCGGCCTTCGTTCCGGAGAGTCAGCCGGCAGCGAGCGTGCTGAAGGAGATGCGTGCGGGGCGCCATCATCTCGCGATCGTCATCGACGAGTTCGGCGGCTTCAGCGGTATCGTCTCCCTCGAGGACCTGCTCGAGGAGATCGTCGGCGACATCAAGGACGAGCACGACGTCGAGGAGCCGCCCATCGTGGACCTCGGTGAAGGCAAGTTGATGGCCGACGCCAGCGTGTCCATCACGGATCTCAGTCGCTACCTCGGGGCCGATCTGCCCGAAGACGGCGACTATCACTCGCTCGGCGGCTTCGTCGTGTCTCAGCTCGGTCGAGTGCCCGAGGTGGGCACCAAGCTGACCGCGATGGGCCTCGAATTCGTGGTTCGCGAAGGCGACGAGCGCCGCGTCACGAAGGTCGAGATCACCCGCAAGCCTGCGACGGAATCGCTGGCGCCGCGTTCGTCCTCACGCATGACCGCAGCGTGAGAGCCGCGGCGCGGCGAGAAGCTCCGCCGCGCGCGGAGACAAAATGAAGAAAGGCCGCTCGAGGGCGGCCTTTCTTTCGGCATTGTCAGCGAACCGCTCGGCGGCTCAGCCCGGCTCCTTGCCGATGCGCTTCAGCTGCTCGACGAGCTTCTGCCCGCGCTCGAGCAAGCCCATCTTCTCCTCGCCGGGCGTGCTGTTGTCGCCCTTGAGGACGGTCTCCATGTCCATCACCTCGCGGCGCAGCTTGAAGAGCGTATCCGACGGGCAGACCTGGCTCATGCTCGCCGGGTCGACCGGGATGAAGAGCGGATCCGAGCTCATCGGGTTGCCGGAGTTGTAGCGCTTCACCTTGACGGTCTGGTTGCCCTCTTTCACCTCGAAGTCGTCGGGCCACTTCTCGGCCTTGTCGTCCGCGGTGAACGGTTTCGGCATGTTGCCGAGCGAGAACCAGGGGCCGCTCGGACCGTTCACGACCGAGCCCTGCCAGCGAACCTTCGGCTTCTTCTGCTGCGCGAGGAACTCCTGAATGCCGGTCTTGTTCCCGGCGAGGATGTTCTGGAGCTTCTCTTTCTGATCGTTCGCCTCTTCCGTGCCGCCCACGTAGTCGATGAGCAAGCTCACGGTCTCGGCTTTGAAGCGCCCGATGTTCTTGCCGGTGAGGTTCGCGCCCTTGAACGGAATGTTGATGCTGCCGAGCGCCGAGACCTCTTGCTCCGGGTACTCACCCTTACCGAGCTTCTCGCGAGCGCCCTTCAGCGTCTCGGCGAGCTTGCCGATCTCGGTGTTCGCGGCCTCGATCTCCTTCACGAGCTGTTCGGCGCCACGGAGCGCGCTCTCGGTGCCCTTGCCCTTCTCGACGCTGCCGCCGAAGGTGAAACCGATGAGTCCGCCGACCACGGCCGTGGCCGCGGCGAGGATCATGATCTTGGACCGACCGCGGCGCTGCGCTTCCCGCACCTCGTCGCCGAGCTCGATGCGAATGGCCGCGGGCTGCGCGATGACCGGCGCTGCCTGCTGGGGCAACGCGGCATAAGGATCCGTGGCGTCGACGCGCGGCACCGACTTCTGGGGTGTCGAAGCGAAGGGCGGCGCGGGAATGCCGCTCGGGCTGCTCGGGGCAACCCCCACCGGCTTCGGAATGCCAACAGGCGGCGGGATGGAGCCACCGACCGCGGGGGCGGCGACAGTCTTTTTGCCCAAACGGGACTTTAGGTCGATCTTCGGCTTGTTTTCGGCCATCGGGTTCATCGCCGTGAGGTTTTGGCTAGGCTCCGGGGCGGGATGGCCCACCCAGAGGTCGTCGGACCGGCGGCACAGTAGCGGCCCGCACACGAGCCCGCAAGATTGAAACTACCGTTTCGCTGCAAAGCGGAGCTTGGCACCCGGCCAGGCGGATGAGCCAGGTTGCCACCGTACTTCGACGCCTCATCACCCCCGGGCCTTGGGCCGCGTTTTGTTAGATAAGTCGGGGTCGTTGTCAGGGCTTTCGCGTGACATACCTGAGGTTCAATGTTCAGTGTGCCGGGTGTCGAGAAGCTTCGAGTCACGAGCCGAGACGGGGCGGAGCTCACTGCCTACGTGGCCGGTCAGTCCGGGCCGGTCCTGGTCCTCGCTAGCGGGCTCGGGGGCCCGTTCTCTGCCTGGCGATATCAGATCGCCCACTTCTCGAAGCGCTTCCGTATCCTGAGTTGGGACTACCGGGGTCTCTTCGAGTCGCGGTTGCCAGCGGCCCACAGTCCGGTCGACGTCGCGACCCAAGCGGCGGACCTCGACGTCCTTCTCGACCGGATTGGTGCGGAACGGGCGGTAGTCGTCGGCTGGAGCATGGGGGTTCAGGTCGCCCTCGAGTACCACGCCTCCTATTCTCATCGGACGAGCCACCTGGTGCTCATCAACGGCACGGCCGGCCGACCATTCGCCTCGTTGCCCCTCCCCGGGACATCAGTATTGATGCCGCAGCTGCTCCGGCGCGCGCAGCGCTTCGGGAGTACCGGAACCGCCCTCCTCAAGCGAGCCGCCGAAGCCCGAACCGGGATCAGCGTTCTCCAGACCCTGAGCTCGTTCGCGACCGAGCTGGCTCCGGACGTCGCGGCAGAGCTCTTCGGAGAGTTCTCGCAAATCGACCTCGGGATCTACCTCCGCACCCTGCAGGCGCTCGGCGAGCACGATCGTCATGATCTTTTGCGCCAAGTGAACGTTCCGTCATTGGTGATTGCGGGGGCCCGAGACCGGTTCACGCCGATGCGCCTCTCCGAGCTCATGGCCCGGGAGATTCGAAACGCCGAGCTCGTCGTGGTGCCGAAGGGCACTCACTACTCCGCGACGGAGTTTCCCGATTTCGTCAATCGACACATCGAGGCGTTTCTGGCTCGAAACGGGCACGGCGTCGCCGCGTGAAACCACGCGCTCGGGGTTGACCGAAATCGCTGTCGGTGGAAACCTTCTCGCGGTGACCAAGCGCGTCGTCGTCGTCGATAACTACGACTCCTTCACGTACAACCTCGTGCAGTACTTGTCGGCGCTCGGCGTCGAGTGCGACGTGCGCCTGAACGATCGCACGACCGCGGACGGCATTGCCGCCGCAAAGCCCCACGGCATCTTGCTGTCACCCGGACCAGGTAACCCCGACGACGCGGGTGTCACGCTCGACGTCATTCGGAGCCTCTCGGGGAAGATCCCGCTCTTCGGCGTCTGCCTCGGGCACCAATCCATCGGTCAGGCCTTCGGCGGCAAGGTGGTGCGCGCTCCGCGGCTCATGCACGGCAAGACCTCGCCCATCGAGCACGACGGCAAGAGCATCTTCGCCGGCGTCCCCTCGCCGTTCGAAGCGACGCGCTACCACTCGCTCATCATCGAGGAGAAGGATCTGCCGGCCTGCCTGCAGGTGACCGCGCGCACTCCCGAGGGTGAAATCATGGGGGTCCGCCATCGCGAGCTCGCGGTGGAGGGCGTGCAGTTCCACCCCGAGTCCATCCTCACTCAGCACGGGCTCAAGCTCGTCGAGAATTGGTTGAACGCGCTATGACCGAGCAGCCGCTCTTCTCTCAGGTCTTCAACGAGCTGTCCACGCCGAGCGGGGTCTCTCCGGCCACCGTGCGCAAGGTCTTCGACGCGATCTTCGCGGGCGCGTGGACCCCGGCGCAGATCAGCGGCTTTCTGGTCGCGCTCAGGCTCGGAGGCGATCGGGCCGAGGTGATTCGCGCGGCCGCTGAAGCGATGCGCGCCGCCATGCTGCCGGTGGAGCACGAGTTCGAGTCGCTGCTCGATACCTGCGGCACGGGCGGCGACGGGTCGCACACGTTGAACCTCTCGACCGGCGCGGCGGTGATCGCCGCCGCCGCGGGCGTCGCGGTGGCCAAGCACGGAAATCGCGCCGCCACGAGCAAGGCGGGCAGCGCCGACGTGCTCGAGGCGCTCGGCATTCCGCTCGACGTTCCGCACACGCTTCAGGGCAACGTGCTGAAAGAGGCGCGCATCACGTTCCTGTTCGCGCTCGCGCATCACCCTTCGATGCGCCACGCCATGCCCGTGCGCCGAGAGCTCGGGATCCGCACGTTGTTCAATTGCCTCGGTCCGCTCGCCAACCCGGCGCGCGTCACGCATCAGCTGCTCGGTGCCTACGAGGACTCGATCCGCCCCGTGCTCGCCGAGGCGCTCGCCGGGCTCGGCACGCGCCGCGCGTGGGTCGTGCGCAGCACGGACGGGATGGATGAAGTGAGCCCGTACGCGCCGACGCGCGTGACGGAGCTGAGCGCCGGCAAGCTCACGGAGCTCGTGATCGCCCCTGAGGATTTCGGCATCGCTCCGCTCGCCGAAGGGGCCGCTCGCGGCTCGGACATCCCGAGCAACGCGCAGGCGCTGCTCGCGATCTTGTCCGGCGAGCCGCACCCCGCGAGCGAGGCCTTCGTGCTCAACGCCGCGGCGGCGCTCACCGTCGCGCTCGACCTTCCCCCCAAGAAGGCCGCGGATCTCGCGCGCGAGACGCTCGCGAGCGGCGCCGCTCGTCGCACGCTCGACGCGTGGAGGACCGCCGCCGAAAAGCACCGCCCGAAGGTGGAAGGCGCGGCCTGAGCATGGGCGTTCTCGATCGCATCCTCTCGCAGAAGCGGGAAGACGTCGCCCGCCTGCGCGGCCAGCGCCTACCCGCCCCTCCCCCGCTGCGCGAGCTCGGCCTCGCGCGTGGGCCCGGCGCGCCGCTGCGGCTGATCGCCGAAATCAAGCATCGCTCGCCGTCCGCGGGCCCGCTCTCGACGGCGCTCGCCGTCGGCGAGCGCGCCCGGCGCTACGAGCGCGCAGGGGCGCGCATGGTGAGCGTGCTCTGCGACGAGACCTTCTTCGGCGGCGGTTTCTCCCACCTCGCCGAGGCTCGCGATGCCTGCGGGCTGCCGCTCTTGTGCAAGGAGTTCGTCGTCGACGAGGTGCAGCTCGACGCCGCGCGCGCCTTCGGCGCCGACGCGGTGCTGCTCATCGTGCGCTGCCTTTCCCCGGAGCGGCTCGCGACGCTCGTCCTCGAGGCGAAGGCGCGCGGCCTCACGCCGTTCGTGGAGGTCATGACGGAGGCGGAGCGCGATCAGGCGCTCGCCGCCGGCGCCGCGTTGATCGGCGTGAACGCGCGCGACCTCGACACGCTCGAGATGCAGCCTGCGCGCGCCCGCGCGGTGATCGACAGCTTGCCGGACCAGGTCCTGAAGGCGCATTTCTCGGGGCTCACGAGCCCCGAGCACGTGCGCTCGGCCTCGGAGACCAAGGCGGACGCGGCGCTCATCGGCGAGGCCTTGATGCGCGCCGACGATCCCTTCCCCCTGCTTTCGAGCCTCGTCGACGCCGCTGGCGGCCGCTGACGCCCCGTAAACTTCACCCCGCGCGCGGGTGAGCCTACGCTCGCGCCGTGACACTCGACTCCCTGGTCGACGCCTACCTCTACCACCTTCGGGTGGAGCGGGCGCTCTCGCCGCACACGCTCGCCGCGTACGGGCGCGATCTCGGTAAGCTCGTCCGTCACGCCGAAGACGAGGGGATCGCGCGCGGCACCGAGCTCGATCTCGGCGTGGTCACCGGCTGGCTGAGTCGCCTGGCTCGCGAGGGGCTGGGCGCTCGAAGCGCCGCGCGACACCTGTCGGCGCTGCGCGGCTTCGCGAAGTTTCTGGTGCGCGAAGGGACCCTCCACCACGATCCGACGTCTCTCGCCGCGCGGCCGCGCTTCGGGCGTAAGCTGCCGCGGCCGCTCGACGAAGCCGAGCTGCTCGCCCTGCTCGAGAAGCCGGATCAGACCACGCTCCGGGGCAAGCGCGACCGAGCGATGCTGAGCATGATGTACGCGGCGGGTCTCCGCGTGAGCGAGCTCGTGCGACTCCGGCTCGGCGACGTGGACGTCGAGCGCGGCGTGGTGTCGGCGCTCGGCAAGGGTGACAAGCGGCGCCTCGTCCCCCTGGGCGAGGTGGCGCTCGCGGATCTCCAGGCCTACCTCGAGGCCCGAAAGGCCGCGCCCGAGAAGAAGCCGGCACGCAAGCGCGACGCCGGCATCCTCTTCTGCTCGCCCCGCGGCGGTCCCCTCACGCGACAAGGCTTCTGGAAGATCGTGGGGCGCTACGCGCGCGCAGCCGGGATCCGGGGCGGCGCGCACCCTCACCAGTTACGGCACTCTTTCGCGACCCACCTGCTCGCGGGCGGAGCCGATCTTCGGAGCGTCCAGACCATGCT
>JAEZYO010000614.1 GCA_023419055.1 Pseudomonadota bacterium
GCTCAGATCGGTGAGTCGCTCGGCGCCGCCGACGGCGCGGCGGCGAAGGCTCCCGAGCCCGCGGCCGCTGCGGCCCCTCCTCCGGAGCCGACCCCTGCGCCGGCGCCGGTCTCGACGCCCGAGCCAGTGCCGCTCGTCGCATCAGTGCCGGAATCGTCTCCGACGCCCGCCCCCGCGCCTGCGCCCAAGGCGCAGAAAGAGCCGGAGCACGTTCCGGCGAGCGCCGGCGTGGTCGCCGAGCTTCGAGAGAAGGCGGCGCAGCAAGAGGCGGCGAAGCGCTTCCACGAGTTCGTGAAGACCTTGATCGCCCTCGGCGACGCGGTCGGCGATCCGGGCGAGCGCGCCCAGTACTACCTCCAGGCCGCGGACCTCTACGCGAACAAGTTCTCGAACCAGGCCGAGGCGGTGCGCGCGTACGAAAAGGTGCTGGAAGTCGATCCCGGCAACGGGACGGCGATTGGCTACCTGCGCGAGATGTACGAGAAGCGTCGCGACTGGGAGAAGCTCATCCAGCTCAGCGTGCGTGAGGCGGATCAGCTCCCGGTGGGAGGGGACCGCGCTCAGAAATACAAGCAGATCGCCCTCCTCGCGACCGACAAGGTGAAGAAGCCCGAGGTCTGCATCGATCTCTGGCAGGTCGTGCTCGACAACGATCCCGAGGACGCGGACGCGCTGAACGCGCTCTCGCAGCTCTACGAGCGCTCGCGTGAGTACGAGAAGCTCGCCGACGTGCTCGCCCGGCTCGCCGAGGTGACCTACGACACCGCCGCCAAGATCGAGGTGCTGAACAAGCTCGGTCAGGTCGCCGGCGATCGCCTGAAGGACGACGAGCGCGCCGTCGACGCGTACCGCATGTTGCTCACGCTGCAGCCCGACGACCGGCGCGCGCAGGAGCAGCTGAAGAAGCGCTACGTGACCCTCGGACGCTGGGACGACCTCGAGGTCTTCTACGCCGAGAGCGGAAAGTGGGACGAGTTCATCCGCGTGCTCGAGAGCAACGAGGCCCGCGCGACGGACAACCAGCAGCGCATCGGCATGCTGATGAAGATCGCCGAGCTCTGGCTCACCCAGAAGGGCAAGGTGGATCGCGCGGCGCGCGCCTACGAGAAGGTGCTCTCGTTCGACGAGAACAACCTGGCCGCGGCGGAGCGCCTGATCCCGCTCTATCAGAACATGAATAACCCCAAGGGGTTGAGCCAGGCCATCGAGGTCAAGCTCGGTCACCTGGACGACGCGGGCGAGCGGCTCGGCCTGTTGCGCGAGGTGGCGCAGCTCTACGAGACCCGCATCAACGACAAGCCCAAGGCCTTCGATCGCTACCTCGCGGCCTTCGAGCTCTACCCGAACGACGAGCAGAGCCAGGCCGACGTGGAGCGCGCGGCCCAGCTCACCGGCAACTGGGAGTCCGTCATCACGGCCTACCGTGGCGCGGTCGAGAACACCGATCCCGCCACCGCGAACGCGCTCAGGCTCCGCCTCGGTCGCGTGCTCGTGCAAGAGGTGAAGCGAGTCGACGACGCGCTCGTCGAATACCGCGCCGTCTACGAGAGCGAGCCCGACAACACCGTCGCGCTCGGGGCGCTCGAGAGCCTCTACCGTCAGTCCGAGCGCTGGCGCGACCTGCTCGACGTCTACACGAAGAAGCGGGAGCTTGCGGCCGACCCCGAGGAGCGCAAGGGCATCCTCTACGAGATCGCGAGGCTGTACGAGACGCAGATCGGCGACGCTGCGTCCGCCATCGAGACCTACCAGGCCGTGCTCGAGGACGATCCGTCCGACGCGGTCGCGCTCGCGGCGCTCGACCAGCTCTACCAGAAGACCAAGCAGTGGGAGCCCTACGCGGACGTGCTGCGTCGTCGCATCGAGCTCGTTGCCGAGGAGCGCGTGCTCATCGACCTCAAGTTCCGCCTGGCGGAGACTCAGGCCGAGCACCTCGACGACGAGCCCGGCGCCCTCGAGAACTACCGCGAGATCCTCTTCATCGACGGTGACCACGAAGGCGCCCGGGTGGCGCTCGAGGCCATGCTGAAGAAGAAGGCGCTGCGCGGTGAGGCGGCGTCCATCCTGGAGGGGATCTACGAGACCCGCGGCGATTGGGCGAAGCTCATCGAAGCGCTCGAGATCCTCGCGGCCACGGCCTCGGACTCCGAGCGCAAGGTCGGCCTGCTGCGCAAGATCGCGTTCACGGCGGCGAACCAGCTGAACGCGATCGATCGCGCGCTCGACGCGCAGGCGCGCGCTCTCGAAGAGGACCCTTCGCTCGCCGATTCGCGGAACGAGCTCGAGGCGCTCGCGGAGCAGGCGGGAGCCTGGGACCAGCTCATCAAGATCTACAACGGCATCGCCGGCAACATCAGCGACTCGGGGCTCGCTCGCGAGTACTGGATGCGCCTGGCCGCGATCGAGGAGCGCTTGGGCAAGGTCGACGAGGCCGCCCAGAGCTACGAGAAGGTGCTCTCGCTCGATCCGGGCGACGCCGAGGCGCTCCAGGCCATGGACGCGCTGTACCGCCGCACCGGGCACTGGGAGGAGCTCATCGGCGTGTTCCGGCGCCGCATCGATCTGGTCGAGGACGCCGCGCAGCGCGAGGCGCTCTACGGCCAGATGGCGCAGGTCTACGAAGAGAAGCTCAGCAAGCCCGACGAGGCGATCGCCGCCTACCGCGAAGTGCTCGCGCTCGATCCGACGAGCCAGGTCGCGCTGAACGCGCTCGACGGCCTCTTCACCCGGCGCGGGATGTGGGCAGAGCTGTCGGAGAACCTCGAAACTCAGCTCAGCCTGGCGGACACGGACGAGAGCCAGCTCCGCCTCATGCTGCGCATCGCGGCGCTCCGCGAGCAACAAATGGGTGAGATCGAGGCCGCGATCGAGGGTTACCGTCAGGTGCTCGAACGCGACCCGACCAACCAGCAGGCGCTGGGCGCCCTCGAGCGTCTCGCCTCGGAAGAGGCGCACGCGCCCGCCATCGCCGAGATCCTGGAGCCGCTCTACCGGACCCAGGGCGAGCACAACAAGCTCATCGGCGTGTACGAGGTGCAGGTCGCTCGCGCCGAGGACACGCAGCGCAAGGTCGAGCTCTTGCACGAGATCGCGCAGTTGCACGAGGACGCCGCCGGCGACGTCAACCGCTCGTTCGACACGATGGCTCGCGCGCTCGCGGTGGATCCCTCGCACCAGGGCACGCAAGAGAACCTCGATCGCCTGGCGCGCGTCACCGGTCGCTTCCAGGACCTCGCGCGCGTGTTCGAGGATCTGGCCGCGCAGCAGCGCGATCCGGAGCTCGGCAGCCAGCTCTACGCATCGGCCGCGCGCGTGTTCGAGAACGATCTCCCGAACGTCGAGCGCGCGATCGAGCTCTATCGCAAGGTGCTCAGCATCGATCCGACGAACCTGCCCGCGGCAGAGTCGCTCCAGGCGCTCTTCCAGCAAGCGGGGCGCTACGCGGACATGTCGCTCGTCTTGCAGCGCAAGGCCGAGATCCTGGACGACGTCGACGCCCAGAAGGAGGCCTTCTATCAGGCCGCGACGCTCGAAGAAGAGGTGCTCGAGAAGCCCGAGAACGCCATCGGCGTGTACCTCAAGATCCTCGAGATCGACGGCGAGGACCTGCGCAGCATCGACGCGCTGGTCAAGCTCTACCTCTCGCTCTCGCGCTGGGAGGAGCTGCTCGGCGTCTACACCAAGAAGGTCGACCTGGTGATCGACCCGGAGGAGAAGAAGCACATCCTCTATCAGGTGGGCGCCGTCTACGAGCGCGAGCTCCGCGACGTGAGCCGCGCCATCGACACCTACCAGAAGGTGCTCGAGCTCGATCCCGACGATCTGACCGCGCTCGGACGCCTCGACGTGCTCTATCAAACGGCGGGGAACTGGGCCGAGCTCCTCAGCGTGCTCACGCACGAGGCCGAGCTCACGAGCGACCCCACCGAAGCGGTGAGCTACCAGTACCGCATCGCCGAGCTCTACGAGAAGCACCTCGGCGACATGGAGCGCGCGGTCGAGCTCTACCGTGAGATCCTGAACATCCAGCCCGACCACGGGCCGACCTTGTACGCCCTGGAAGGCATCAAGAACGGCACGCGCGCGCCGCTCGCGGCCGCCGCCGTGCTCGAGCCGGTCTACGACTCGATGGGCGAGTGGTCGAAGCTCATCAGCGTGCTCGAGGTGGAGGTTCGCTTCAGCGACGATCCGTTCGCGAAGGTCGAGCTCCTGCACCGCGTGGCGCGCCTCTACGAAGAGAGCCTCAACGATCCGGCAGCTGCCTTCGAGACGTACTCGCGCGCGGTCGAAGCCGACAGCCAGAACGAGGAGTCGCTCTCGGCGCTCGAGCGCCTGGCGTCGTTCATCGAGCGCTGGCCGGCCGTCGCTGCGCTCTACGATCGCGAGCTCGACAAGCTCGCGGACGAGCCCGAGCGGTTCGTGGAGCTCGGCCTGCGCGTGGCTCAGGTTTACGAGGTTCAGCTCGAAGACGTGACCAACGCGGTCGCGCGTTACCGCCGCGTGCTCGAGGCCGACCCCGAGAACCAGAGCGCGGTCCGCTCGCTCGATCGCCTGTTCACGCAGGCGGAGCGCTGGGAGGATCTCGCCGAGATCCTCGCGCGTGAGTCCGAGATCGGGCAGAGCCCCGAGGAGATCCTGGAGTTCAAGTACCGCCTCGGTCAGGTCTACCAGGTGCGCCTGGGCGACCTCGACAAGGCGATCGCCGCCTACCGCGAGGTGATCAGCGCGGCGCCCGAGCACCAGGACACCCTGCGCGCGCTCGAGAGCCTGTTCGAGACCGGCACCAAGCAGCTCGAGATCGGCGAGATCCTGGAGCCGCTCTACCAGTCTGCTTCCGAGTGGGAGAAGCTCATCCGGGTGCGTGAGGCAGAGCTCGCGCACACGACCGACGTCGAGCAGCGCATCGCGATGTATCACCGCATCGCGGAGGACGCTGAAGAGCGTCTGATGGATCCGGTGGCGGCGTTCAACGTGCACGTGCGCGCCATCAAGGAGCGTCCGCTCGACGAGCGCACCGGCGAGGAGATCGAACGCCTCGCCAGCATGCTCGACGGCGGCTGGGAGTCGCTCGCTAACGCGTACGCCGACGTGCTCGGCTTGCCCGGCGCGGAGCCGCTCACCCAGGCCACCATCGGCAAGCGCCTCGCTCGCGTGTTCGAGGAGGAGCTCGCCGACGTCTCGAAGGCGGAGGAGACGTACCGCTACGTGCTCACGGTCGCTCCGTCCGAGCGCGACGCGCTCGCGAACCTCGACCGCATCTACACCTCGCTCGAGCAGTGGCCCGAGCTCGCGGGCGTGCTCGAACAGCGAGCTTTGGCCGCGGAAGACGCGCTCGACAAGGTGGAGCTCTACACGCGCCTCGGACAGGTCTACGAGGAGCGCCTCGGCCAGATTCCCGACGCGATCCGGGCTTACCGGGTGATCTTCACGGAGCTTGCGCCGGCGAACGAGGAGGCGATCCTCGCGCTCGGGCGCATCTACGAGCAGACCGAGAACTGGCAGGAGCTCGACAAGGTCTACCAGCGCGAGCTCGACAACGCGGCGGGTGACGTCCAGGAGGCGGAGATCCGCGCCAAGATCGCCCACCTCGCGGCGGGTCGTCTCGGCAACGTCGAGGGCGCGATCGAAGGCTGGAAGCGAGTGCTCGATCTGCGCGGCGAGGATCCGGAGGCGCTCGGCGCGCTCGCCGGTCTCTACGAGCAGCAGGGCAAGTGGGCCGAGCTCACGGACGTGCTCGAGCGTCACTTCGACATCGCGGACAGCGACGAGGAGCGCGTGGCGGTCCTGATCCGACGCGCGCGCTTGTTCGCCGACCAGCTCAAGCGCGACGACGAAGCGCTCGAGACCTGGCAGCGCGTGCTCGACATCGATTTCTCGAACGTCGTGGCCCTGCGCGCCATCGCGCACATCTGGCGCACGCGCCAGGACCCCCAGGAGCTCGTGAGCGCCCTGCACGCGTCGATTGACCGCGCAGCGGCGTTGCTCGAGCCGGCGGAGCTCACCCAGATTTACCGCGAGCTCGGCCGCACCTACGGCAGCGTGCTCGAGCAGCCCTTCGAGGCCGCCGACGCCTGGCGTCACCTGCTCGAGGTCGACCCGAACGACTTCGAGGCGATGGCCGAGCTCGAGAAAATCTACCGCGCGGACGCGCGTTGGGTCGACGTGGTCGGCGTGAAGATGCAGCGCGCCGAGGCGCTCGCCGAGCCGAGCGAGAAGGTCCGCGAGCTCCTCGAGGTCACCGAGATCTGGCGCAAGGAGATCCACGAGAACGACTCGGCGACTCCCGCGTTCGAGAAGGTGCTCTCGATCGATCCGACGCACCAGGAGGCGTTCGACTCCCTCGAGCGCCTGCACACCGCGGCCGAGCGTTGGGAGCCCCTGATCGAGCTCTACCTGAACCGCCTCGAGTCGCGCGAGACCGTGCAGGAGAAGAACGATCTCCTGCGCCGCATCGCGCGCGTCTTCGAAGAGCGACTCGGCGACAAGAACCAGGCGTTCGACGCGTTGGTCAACGGCTTCGCCGAGGACTTCCACGACGACGAGACGGTGCGCTACCTCGAGCGCATGGCCCAGGCGACGAGCCGCTGGGGCGAGCTCATCAATACAGCGAACTCCTGGCTCCAGGAGCAGACGGATCCGAAGCTCAAGATCAAGCTCTGCCTGCGCCTCGGCAAGTGGTACGGCGAGGACCTCGGTCACCCCGAGTACGCCCAGCCCTACTACGCGCAGATCATCGCGCTCGATCCGAACAACGTTCAGGTCATGCGGCAGATGGCGGCGATTCACCGCCTCGGCGGCAACTGGCAGAAGGTCGGCGAGACCCTGACGCGTGCCCTCGACATCGCGACGGCGAACGAGGACCGCAAGGCCATCCTCGCCGACCTCGGCGAGCTCCTCGAGCGGAACATGGGCCAGGCCGAGCAGGGCATCATGTTCTTCAAGCGGTCGCTGGAAGTCGATCCGCTCTACCTGCCCGCGCTGACGAACCTCGAGCGCATCTACGAGGAGCGTCAGAACAACAGCGAGCTCGCCGCGATCCTGAGCGCGAAGGCTCAGTCGCTCACGAACCCGGAGCAGATCGTCAGCACCAACTTGCGCCTGGCGGCCCTGTACGAGGGCACGCTCGGTGACTTCGAGCGCGCGCGGAAGGTGTTCCGCGACGTGCTCGACGTCGACGGCAGCAACGTCGCGGCGCTGCGCGGTCTCGAGCGCGTCTACCAGACGCTGCAAGACTGGCCGGATCTGCTCCAGATCCTCGAGCGGCAGCTCGACGTCGTGGAGACGGAGCGCGAGCGCGTCGAGGTGCTGCTCAAGATCGCCGCGAACCAGGAGGAGCACTTCCTCAAGTTCGACATCGCGGCGCAGCGGCTCGAGCAGGCGCTCGAGATCTCGCCGGCGGAGGAGCGAGCCTACGTCGCCCTCGAGCGCTGCTACCGCAGGCTCAAGCAGTGGCTCGATCTCATCAACACCTACGAGCGCCACATCAGCGAGGCGGCGACCACGCCGACCAAGATCGAGCTCTACGGCTCGATCGCGCAGGTGTACGCGGAGGAGGTGGGCGACGTGGCTCGCGCGCTCGCCCCCCACC
>JAEZYO010000709.1 GCA_023419055.1 Pseudomonadota bacterium
AAGAGCTCGTTCCGGTTCGTGCCGACCCAGACCCGGTCGGAGGGACTAGCCCAGAGTGACACCAGGCTCTCTCGTGACGGGCTCGTCGCCCGGCGCCAGGCCGTGCCGTCGAAGCGGAGGAGCGCTCCGGATTTTCCGAAGGCCCAGGCGCGATCGCGACGAACGCCGAACACTCCTCGCAGGGGTTCGAAAATCGGATCGCGTGTCTGCCGCCAGGTGTCGCCGTCGTAGTGGACCATCCGCCCCGATTCCAGTGCCCAAACGTCGTCCTGAGCGGCGCCGTGCAGCGCTACGAACCCCGAGCCCTGGCCGTCGACGAAATCGGCGGCCTCGACGTGGAGCAGCTCGTCTCCCGCGTAGAACACGTGCTCCTTCGAGAAGCCGAAGACCTGCATCCCGAACGCTTTGCCCTGCGAGAGATCGCAGAACGTCGAGCTCGGTTGATCGTCGTCACAGTCCGGGAGCTCCACTTTTCGGGCGCACTCGACGAGCTGTCCGGAAACCCACTCCACCGGCCCAAAGTGGGGCTCGAAGAGGATGCGAGGGGCGCCGCTCGAGAGCAACACCGGGCCGCCCTTGATGCGGAGCATCGGCCGCCGACCATCTCGTGAGCAGTCCCGAACCCCTTCGAACTCCTCGACATCCTGGGGTGGCTGCGGGGCGCGTCCGACTCTCGGAAGCGCCCGTTCGATCGGCCGGTCGCCCCCGTTCACGAAGCGGCTGAATGACGTGGCTAGTCCTCGACAAGCGATGCTGCTCAGGTTGGTGAGCACGTTCGGCAACTCGAGCACGCCGTTTCGGTCCGTGTCGCTCGTCACCTCGGAGATGAGCAGGGAGCGTTCATCGTCCGCGAGCTGGAGGGACCAGAGCGGGAACCGCGTGGTGTGAAGGGTCACCTGCGAACCCGAGGTGATGTCGACCGACACGATTTCAGTGCCGCCCGGACCACGCCGAGCGACGAACGCTCGCCCGTCTCGGCTCAAAGCGACGCTTCGTCGAGCGACCTCCGACAGGAGAGGATCGGATTTTGCGTCTTCGTGCACGCTCGCGCCGATCACTAGCTCGAGGTCGAGGACCTTCCCTGAGGACGCGTCGTAGACCAGGCGCCTGCCGTCCTGGACGTAGGCTGCGAACCGGCCGCTTTCGTCGCGAGAGAGGAAGCGATCGATGCGCTCGCCGTCGCCGGGCTTCGCGAAGAAGAACGCCTGCGGCTCGTCACCCAGCGTCTCGCCGTGCAGACCCATCGAGAGCTCGATCCGGCCGTCGCCGTCAGTGTCCTCGCGCGGCTGACAGGCGGCTACCCAACCCCACCGGTGACTCCAGGATTGCAGCAGGAAGGGGTGCGGAGTTCCGAAGGTTGCGGCTCCGAATTTCAGCGCGTCTTCGCCCGGAGCTCGCGCGGGCGCGTTGGTAAAGTGGGTCGGGGCGCAGGCGCTCAACGAGAGCGTGAGCGCCAGACGGTAGGCGCGGGCAGGCGGGAGCATTCCCGCGGTAGACCCCGAGCGGTGGGGGCGGCTTGGGTAGGTGCCACACGGGTGTCCCAGGGCGGTGAATCGAGTGTCTCAGGGGATGTCCCAGGGGACATCCGCAGGAGCGGGTGACGTTTCCACGCTCGGATTTCGGCAGAGTCCGCTCTTTCGGAGCCTGGCACGACGGTTGAAAGAGGCGCCCCTGGAGGACGCGTTCGATGAGTCGAGAGGTCAGGCCGGCGGCGACGGACATCGCTGCCAACGCGGCTCGAGCTGCCCGGTGGGAGTTGTCCGCGCTCGCGGCCACGCTGGCCGGCGCCGGAAGCGAGCTGCCGGTCACGGGCGGCATGAAGCGGTACATTCATCTCGATCACGCAGCAGGCGCGCCGCCGCTCGCAGCGGTGCGGCGAGCGGTCGAGCGGACGTTGCCGCTTTACGGCGCCGTTGCCGGCAATGGCTTCAGGAGCGAGCTGGCTCGTGAGCTCTACAGAGCGTGCCGGGACACCGTGATCGATTTCGTCGGGGCGGATCGGGAACGACACGCCGTCATTTTCGGCCGTAGCACGAGCCAGCTCGTCGATGGGGCGGCGCGGAGCGTCCCGTTCGACGGCAATGACATCGTAATGGTGACGGGCCTCGAGCACGAGTCCAACGAGCTCCCCTGGCGGAGAGTGGCGCGAGTGGCCCGCATCGAGCCGGATGCGCAAGGCTTCTTGTCCGAGGACGCCATCGAAGCTGGATTTCGGCGCTACCGAGGGCGGGTCAGGGTCTTGGCGGTGACCGGCGCTTCGAACGTCACCGGGACGATACCCGATACTTCGGCGCTCGCCGATCTCGCGCACCGGCACGGCGCCAAGATCTTCGTCGACGCCGCGCAGCTCGCACCACGCCGGCGAGTTCGAACGGGGACGGGGGACAGGGAGCTCGACTTCATCGCCCTTTCTGGGCAAAAGCTGTACGCCCCGTTCGGGGCGAGCGCGCTCGTGTGCCCGCGCGAGCTCCGTGACGGCTCCGAGCTCGAGGTGGGTGTGGAGGCGGGCAAGCCCGATCTCCTCGGCGCGATCGCGATGGCTCAGGCTTGCCGGGTGCTCGCGGGGAGCGTCATGGACGCGGTGGCCGAGCGAGAGCGGTCGTTGACCAGGCTCCTGCTCGCGGGGTTGCGCCGGATCCCGCAGGTGACCGTGTACGGCAGCTCGGACCTCGAGCTCGGGCGAGATCGGATCGGGATCGTGCCGTTCAACGTGCTCGGCGTACGTCACGAGACCGTGGCGGAGGCTCTGTCGATGCGCTTCGGGATCGGCGTCGGGTGCGGAAGCTTCGGCGCTCCCTCGCTCGTCACGCGGCTCCTCGGGTACCCGGAGCTCTCGTTGGCGCGTCCGGCCGAGAGGCTCGACGGGCGAGGCGTGGTACGCGTCAGCTTGGGGCTCTCGAACGACGAGAGGGACGTGGAGGCGCTCTGCAATGCAGTCGCCGACATCGCGGACGCCCCGGAGCGAGCGCGTGTCGGTCCAACGGAGCGTCTCCAGCGTGAGAGCGACATCGAGGCCTTCTCACGAGACCTGTTCGAGCCATGAGCGCCGCAACCTGGCAGCTTTCCTACGAGTTTTCGGCGCTGTTCTGCCGCGGAGCGACTCCTTCGCCCGAGAGGAGACCGGTGGTATCGTCGGCCCGCGCGGCGAGCCGCGTGTGGAAGCTCGGGATGACGCACGACCCGCAACCCGACACGCTCGAGGGGACGATCCTCGGCAAGAAGTTTCTGGTACGACGCTCAATCGGTAGCGGCGGCATGGGCTCGGTGTACGAGGTCGAGCACGTCGTGACGAAGCGCGTCGGCGCGCTCAAGTTGCTGCACGAGAGCTACGCCTCGGTGGGTCCGGTGGTCGAGCGTTTCTTGCGCGAGGCGTCGGCCGCTGGTCGGATTGGCAACCGCCACATCGTCGAGACTTACGACGCCGGCGAGCTGCCGAGCGGCGAACCGTACATTCTGATGGAGCTCCTTAGCGGGACATCGGTGCGCGAGCTCCTCGCGCGTAGGGGGCGCCTCGGCTTCGAGGAGGCTCGGGATATCGTCCTTCAGGCGGCCGAGGGGCTCGCGGCCGCCCACGCGGCGGGAATCGTCCATCGCGACATCAAGCCCGACAACCTCTTCGTCTGCGACGGGGAGCGGGCCTTCGTGAAGGTGCTCGACTTCGGCATCTCGAAATTCACCGATCTCCACGGCGTGCAGCGCCTGACCAGCGAGGGCGCCGCGCTCGGGACGCCGCACTACATGGCGCCCGAGCAAGTCGTGAGCAAGCGGGAGATCGACGCGCGCGTGGACGTCTACGCCCTCGGGGTGGTGCTCTACGAGTGCATCACCGGAAAAGTGCCGTTCGACGCCGAATCGCTGCCGGCGCTCAGCGTCAAGATCTTCGAAGGCAAGTACGCCCCGGCGGGAGAGGTCGCCGAAGACGTGCCGGCAGGCCTCGATGGCGTACTCTCGAAGGCCCTCGCCCGCGATCCGAATCAACGCTTCGCGTCAGTGCAGGAGCTCCGCGACGCGCTCGAGGCGCTCGACGCGGCCCCCACCTTCTCGACCCAACCCGGAGCGCCCGACACGCTGTCGAGCCCGCGGGAGGGCCGCACGCCGCCGGAGCGGCTCACCGAAGATGCGCCTTCTTCCCCCGCCACCACGAGCCCGACGTCGCGAACGCGGGTCTGGATCCCGGCGCTGCTCGCGTCCGTAGCCGCGGCTGGGGCGATAATCTGGAAGGCGAGCAGCAGCGACCCCGCGCTGCCGCAGCGAGCCGAAATCGCCTCGACGCCGAAGCCGGTCCCCACGCCGCTTCCGAGCGAGCTCGCCGTCCTGCCGAGTGCCTCTCCGAGCAGTGAACCTTCCCCGCCGCCGGTCAAGGAGAAGGTCGTTCGCAAGAGCGCGCCGGCTTCGAGCCGCCCGCGTTCGCGCGCGGCAGCGGACGGCCTCAGCGAAAGGAACCCCTTTGCGAACTGAGCGGATTGCCAAGGCGGCGCTCTCCGTCACGCTCTTGGTCGCTCAGCCCCTCGAGGCGCGGGCACAGGGTACTACTACTTCACTCGAGCAGCGGGTCCGCGACGAGGCCCGGCAGCGCTTCGATCGCGGTCTCGTGCTCTACAACGCGGGCGATGACGTGGGCGCGCTCGCCGAGTTCCAGTTGGCGCACAAGCTGACGGGGCACCCCGTGGTGCTCTACAACCTGGCGCTCGTCCAGGCGCGCCTCGGACATTCCGCCGAAGCGGTGGACAACCTCGAGCGCCTGCGCGCTCTGCCCAAGGAGGCGCTCGGCCCGGAGGCGGCCGCACGCGCAGGCGCGCTCTACGAGGAGCAGCTCGCCCGCGTCGGGTTCCTCGAGATCAAGTGCTCCGCGCGCGGCGCGGTGATTCAGCTCGACAACGTCGACGTGGCGCGAACGCCTTCGCCGCCCTTACGGATCACCGCGGGCACCCATTTCGTCTCGGTTTCCGCGGCCGGCCACGAGCCACGGCACCTGAAGGTGACGGTCGCCGGCCGAGCTCGGGAGGTGCTGGACGTCGAGCTGACCCCGCTCGAAGTCGCGCTCGCGGAGCTCTCGGTCACGAGCGACGTGCCGGGCGTCGAGGTCCGGATCGCAGGTGAGCTCGTCGGCCGTACGCCGCTCCGGAGCGGGCTCTTGCTCGAGCCGGGCCGGCACGAGGTCGAGCTCACTCGTCAGGGTTACGAGACGGTGCGAAGGAGCGTCACGCTCGAGTCGGGCGGAGCGCGCGAGATAGCGGTCGAGATGGCGCCGACCCCCGCCGGCCTGGCGAGCGGCGGGGTGCTCCGGCTCTCCGTCAGCGAGAGCGGCGCCGTCGTCAGCGTGAACGGCCGGCCGAGCCTGGATTTCGCGCGCGGGCTCCGGCTCCCCCTCGGAGCTCATCACTTACGAGTGGAGCGCGCCGGCTTCTTCGACGTCGAGCGCGAGGTGGTCGTCTCGCGCGGGAACAACACGATCGACGCGACCCTGCTCCCGACCCCCGAGTACCTGGACGAGTACGAGGGGCGCGCGCGGGCTCAGCGAACGTGGAGCTACGTCACGATGGGGGCGGGCGCGCTCGTCGCCGCGGGCAGCGCCGGCTTCTTGCTGTGGAATCAGGGCGAGAAGGACAGCGCGCAGGCGCGCTTCGACGACTACGCCCGGCGAATCGAGGACTCCCCCGGGGGCCGCTGCTCCGACGACGCGTGCGCGACCAAGCTCGAGGTCCTCGCGGACGATCTCGACGAGAAGCAGCGGCGCGACGTGTTTGGCTGGGTGGGCGTCGGGGTGGGCGCAGCGGGGTTCGGGGTGGGCGCGTTGCTCTACGT
>JAEZYO010000718.1 GCA_023419055.1 Pseudomonadota bacterium
TCGCCCTCCAGATCTGCCGCGCCCTCGCTGCGGCGCACGGCAAGGGGGTCGTGCACCGCGACATGAAGCCGGAGAACGTGTTTCTCCAGCGCACTCCGGACGGCGAAGAGGTCGTGAAGATCGTCGACTTCGGCATCGCGCAGCTTCGCACCAACGAGGAGGCCGCTGCGGGCGCCTCGAAGCGACGCCTCACGCGAACCGGCATGATTTTCGGCACGCCAGAGTACATGTCGCCCGAGCAGGCCGCGGGAAAGCACGCCGATCTCCGCTCGGACGTCTACGCGGTCGCGATCATCCTGTACGAGATGTTCACGGGCGCGGTGCCCTTCACCGGTGAGACCTTCCTCGAGGTCTTGAACAAGCACCTGAACGGCACCATGCCGCCGATGCCCGCCGTCTTCCCCGAGCTCCAGATCTCGCCCGAGCTCCAAGCCGTGATCACGCGCGGCCTCGAGAAGTCGCCCGACACGCGTTACCAATCGATGAACGAGTTCGCGCACGCGCTCATCGCCACGCCCGAGGGCAGCGGCCTCGGCCGCCATTCGCTCGTCCCGGGCCCCATGACTGAAGGCGGCAATTACGCCTTCGTCCCACCCGGAAGCCCCACCGCCGCGCAGTTTCACAAGCCGAACACGCTCGGCCCCGCCGTGCAGCAGGGCGGCCCCTCCTCCAGCGTGCGCTCCACGACGCCGATCGAGCTCGTCTCGCGCACCGCCGAGACCCAGGCGTCGAGCGCGAACACGGTCGTCAGCCAGCGCAATTCCGGCGTCGGAGTCGCTCTGGCGGTCGGAGGCGTGCTGCTCGTCTTCGCAGGCGGGGCAGGCGCCTTCTTCGCGTTGAAGGGTGGAACTCCCGCCGCCGAAGTTCCGCCGCCCCCCTCGACGACGCAGGTGAGCCCACCGGCGAGCGTCGTCGCGCCTCCCGAACCGACGCTCGTTGCTCCGCCTCCGACCACGCCGTCCGCCACGCCTCCGCCTTCTGCGACCGTCACCGTCGCGACCAGCGTGCGCCTCGACGTGGTGACCGAGCCCGCCGGCGCGACCTTGTTCAAGAATGGCTTTCAGGTCTGCGACACGACACCCTGCGAGGTGACGGCGGATCCGAACGAGACCCTGTCCCTCGAGGCGCGAAAAGGTGCCCAGAAGGGAACGGCCAAGGTGCTCGCTCAACGCGACCAGAAGGTCACCATCAAGCTCGGCGGCGGCGGCGCGAAGCCCGCGAGCGGTCCTCGCATGTGCGAGGTCGAGGTCGACGGGCTGAAGATCCTGCGACCGTGCCAGTGACGCTCTCGAGCGTGGTCTCTTCACTTCGAGACGGCTCGGGACGCCGGTAGTCAGCTCTGCGGTTCGCGGAGCGGCTTCAGCGCGCCTGCCCAGCGGGCGAGCTCGTCGAGCATGGTTCGAGCGGCCTTCTGCATGCCCTCCGTGCCGACGAACTTCCCGCTCTCGTCGCGGTGCTGCGCAAAGAAGGGGATCGAGACGCCTTCGGGGAGCGGCATCATGCCGAGCGCCGACACCGGGAGCTTCGTCATCTGCACCGCGCGCAAGCCGCCGGACGCGCCGCCGTAGCTCACGAAGCCGGCCGGCTTGTACTTCCACTCGTGATAGACGTAGTCGAGCGCGTTGAGCAGCGAGGGCGCCGAGCTGTAGTTGTACTCCGGCGTCACGAACACGAACGCGTCTGCCGCGTCGATGATCGCGCTCCAGCGCTTGGTGTGCTCGTTCTCGTACTTCTTGAGGCGCGGGTGATTCGGCTCGTCGAGGAGCGGGAGATCGATCTCGTCGAGATCCACGGCGAGCGTCTCGAAGCGCTGGTCCGCCCGCGCGAGCTCGAGGAACCAATCCGCCACCGAGGGTCCGACGCGCCCGGGCCGCGTGCTCGCAATCACGACGTGCAGCTTCAACATGCGAGGAAGGTAGAACCTGTCGCCCTCCGGGGATAGCGCGCAAATTCGCGAAGCGGGCTCAGGCCTCGACGTTTTCGCCCAGGTAGGCGGCGCGAACTCGCTCGTCCGCGCGGAGCTCGGCCGCGCTGCCGGAGAGCACCACTTCACCCGTAGCGAGCACGTACCCGCGGTCGGCCGTCTCGAGCGCGAGGCGCGTGTTCTGCTCGACCAGCAGGATCGTGATGCCGGTCTTGGCGATCTCGATGATGGCCTGGAAAATCTGCTGCACGAGCTTCGGCGCGAGGCCCAGGCTCGGCTCGTCGAGCAGCAACAGCTTGGGCGCCCCCATCAACGCGCGCGCGATCGCGAGCATTTGTTGCTCACCGCCGGAAAGCGTCCCGCCGTCCTGGCGGAGCCGCTCTCCGAGGCGAGGGAAGAGCGCGATCGCGCGCTCGAAGCGCTCCTTCATGCCCGCGGGGTCGCGCTTGAGATAGCTGCCGAGCCGGAGGTTCTCCTCCACGCTCAAGTTGCCGAAGATGGCGCGCCCCTCGGGCACGAGCGCGACGCCGAGCCCCGCGACGCGATGGGTGGCCATCCCCACGACCTGGCGGTCGAAGACCTTGATGCTGCCGGACGCGGCCTTCACGAGCTGCACGATCGACTTCAGCGTGCTCGTCTTCCCGGCGCCGTTCGCGCCGATCAAGGTCACGATTTCGCCGCGCCGCACCTCGAGATCGATGCCCTTCACCGCGGCGATCCCGCCGTACGACACGCGGAGCCCGCTCACGGCGAGGTCGATCGGCGCGTCGCTCACGAGCGCTCCTCCACCTCTTGACCGAGGTAGGCAGCGAGCACCTTCGGATCGCGCTTGATGGCGTCGGGGGTGCCCTCCGCGATCGTCTCGCCGTGGTCGACGACGTGAACGGCGTCGCACACCCCGAGCACCACGCTCATGTTGTGCTCGACCAGCACGACCGTGAGACCCATCTGATCGCGCAAGAAGCGGATCTGCTGCTTCAGATCGTTCGCTTCCTGGCTGTTCATGCCGGCCGCCGGTTCGTCGAGCAGAATGACCTTCGGCGCGAGCATCAGGGCGCGCGCGATCTCGAGCCTGCGCTGCGAGCCGTAGGGCAAGCTGCCCGCGAGATCGTTTCGCGCCGACTTGAGACCGAACACCTCGAGCAGCTCCTGGGCGCGCGCGCTGAGCGCGCCTTCGTCACGTGCGTACGCGCGGGTCCTGAGCAGCGCGTCCACGAGGTTGCTCTGGTGCAGGTGATGACCTGCGACCATCACGTTCTCCTCGACGGTCATCGAGCGGAAGATGCGGATGTTCTGGAAGGTACGCGCCACTCCGCGCCGGGCGATCTGCGCCGGCCGCTGCCCGGAGATGTCCTCGCCGTCGAAGAGCACCTTGCCGCCGTCCGGCTTGTAAACCCCTGTAATAACGTTGAAAATCGTCGTCTTGCCGGCGCCGTTCGGCCCGATGAGCCCGAAGATGGCGCCCGGCGCGACCGTGAAGCTGACGGCGCGGACGGCGCGCAAGCCACCGAAGACCTTCTCGACCCCCTTGAGGACGAGCAGACTCACGTCGTCGCCTCCGGGCTCTTCGGCAGCTTCGGCTTGCGCTTGAAGAGCACGTCCGAGAGCTCGCGCGTGCCGAGCAACCCCTGCGGGCGCACGATCATGATCAGGATCAGGAGCAACGCGTAGAGCACCAGGCGGTACTCCTGGAAGTCGCGCATCAGCTCGAGCGTCACCGCGACGAAGACGCCGCCGATGACCGCGCCCGAGATCGACCCCAGCCCACCGACGATGACCATCACGATCATGTCGATCGATTTTTCGAACTTGAAGTCTTCGGGACGAATGCCCGCCTGCATGTGAGCGAAGAGCCCGCCCGCCACGCCCGCCGCCGCGGCGCTGATCGCGAACGCCGTCACCTTGAGGCGGACCGTCGGAGTGCCCATCGCCTCCGCGGCGATCTCGTCTTCACGAATGGCAGAGAGCGAGCGCCCGGTCTGAGCGAAGGTGAGGTTCCGCGCCGCGATCACCACCAGGACGACCCAGAAGAACACCCAGAAGAAGTCGGTATAGGCCGGCAACCCTGCGGGATCGTTACCGAAATAGCCCGTAGCCGCGCCCAGGAAGGTCGCGTTGTTGAAGAGGATCCGGATGATCTCGCCGAAGCCGAGCGTCACGACGGCGAGGTAGTCCCCGCGCAGCCGCAGGCTCGGGATCCCGACCACAAGTCCCGTGAGCCCCGCGAGCACCCCACCCGCGATCAGCGCCAGATTGAAGGTCACTCCGTCCGCGAGCGCGCCCGGTCCGAGCGCTCCGGTCACGTGCGGCGCGATCTGAACGCCGAGGAAGGCGGCGGAGTACGCGCCCACCGCCATGAACCCGGCGTGACCGATCGAGAACTGGCCCGTCGTGCCGTTGATCAGGTTCAGGCCGACGGCGAGGATCACGTTGATCCCCGAGAGCAAGAGGATGCGCTGCACGTACTCGATGACGACCGCTCGAACGACGACGTCGAGCCCGTAGAGCGCCGCGAGCACGAGCACCGCCCCGAGCAGACGACGTCCCCAGCGGGGCGGCGGTGGAGCGACGACCGCGCTCGCCACTAGACCTTCTCCTGCTTGACGATCCCGAGCAAGCCTTCGGGCTTGAGGATCAGGATCAAGATCAGGATGACGAAGGTGATGGCGTCGCGATAATCCGGGGAAATGTAGCCGGCGGTGAGTTGCTCGGCGAGGCCGATGAGCAGGCCACCGACCACCGCGCCCGGGATGTTGCCGATGCCGCCGAGCACCGCGGCGACGAACGCCTTCAGCCCGGTGAGCACGCCCATCAAGGGGTTGATGATGATCTGGTCGAGCCCGAATAGGATCCCGCCCGCCGCGGCGAGGCCCGACCCGATCGCGAACGTGGCGGAGATGGTGCGGTTCGTGTCGACGCCCATCAGCTTCGCCGCGTCGAGGTTCACCGAGAGCGCGCGCATGGCTCGCCCGGTCCACGTCTTTTGCACGAGCAGGTGCAGGCCGAGCATCAGCGCGAGGGCGACCACGAAGATCGTCAGCTTGATGTTCGTGAGGATCACTCCGCCGATCTCGAAGCGGACCTCGCGCAACACGGCGGGGTAGCGGCGCGGGTTGGGAGAGAACGCGAGCATGGCCGCGTTCTGCAGGAAGAGGCTCACGCCGATCGCGGTGATGAGCGCCGTCAGGCGAGGAGCCGAGCGCACCGGGCGGTACGCCAAGAATTCGACCGTCACGCCGAGCAGGGCCGCGGCCGCCATCGCGACCGCGAGCACGAGGATCGCGAGGTAGAGCGGGAAGGCTGCTCCACGCGCCTCGAACGCCTCGATCCCGAACGAAATGGCGGTGTAGTACCCGGCGTACGCGCCCACCATGAACACCTCGCCGTGGGCGAAGTTGATGAGCTTCAGGATCCCGTACACCATCGTGTACCCGAGAGCGATCAGCGCGTAGATCGACCCGAGCGAGAGCCCGTTGATGACTTGCTGGATGAACTCGCTCACGTCGCGCTTACGGGACTACGGCTCGACGAGGCTGTCGAACTTGGGCTTGCCGCCGGTGATCTTCAAGACGACCGCGGCCTTGTTGGGGTTCCGCTGCGGGTCGATGGTGATCTTGCCCGTGACGCCCTCGAAATCCTTGGTCTTCGCGAGCTCGTCCCGGACCGCCTTGTGGTCCGTGCCGCCCGCGCGCTTCATCGCGTCCAAGAGGACCGCGACGGCGTCGTAGCCGAGCGCCCCGAGCCCCGTCGGCTCCTGGCCGTACCTGGCCTTGAAATCAGCGATGAACTTTTGCGCCATCGGCGTCGCCTGGTCGAGCGCGAAGTGGTTCGAAAAATACGAGCCCTCGAGCGCGTCGCCGCCGATCTTCACCAGATCCGGCGCGTCCCAGCCGTCGCCGCCGAGCAGCGGCACCGAGAGCCCCAGGCGCTTCGCGGTGCGCGCGATGGCGCCGACCTCCGAGTAATAGCCGGGCACGAAGATGGCCTGGGCGCCGGTGCCCTTGATCGCCGTCAACTGCGCGCTGAAATCGGTGTCGCCCTGCGAGTAGCTCTGCTCGATCGCGATCGTGCCGCCCTGCTCCGTGAACGCCTTGATGAACGCGTCGGCGAGGCCCTTCGAGTAGTCGTTCTTGACGTCCTTGAGGACCGCGACCTTGTCGAGCTTCAGGTTCTTGCGCGCGAAGGTGGCCATCACCTTGCCCTGGAACGGGTCGATGAAGCACACGCGGAAAATGTAGTCGCCGACCTCGGTGACCTTCGGGTTCGTGGAGGAGGGCGACACCATCGGGATCCCGCGCCGCTGCGCGATGCGACCGCCGGCGAGCGAGATGCTCGACGCCACCTCGCCGATGAGCGCGTCCACCTTCTCGACGTCGATCAGGCGCGAGACCGCGTTCGCGCCTTCCGCGTTCTCACCGCGGGTGTCCAGCGTGACGAGGCGCACCTTGCGACCGAGCACGCCGCCCTTGGCGTTCGCCTCGTCGACGGCCATTTTCGCGGCCTTGTCGGTGTCTTGACCGAAGTGCGCGGTCCCGCCGGTGAGCGAGGCGTAGTGGCCGATGACGATATCGCCGCTCTTGGTCGCGGATCCGGAACCCGCGGGTCCGGCTTCCGAGCCGCCCGGCTTCTTGCAAGCAGCGAGGCCCATCGCCGCCGAAGCCAGCGCGAGCGTGATGAGGGTGCGACGTCCTAAGCGCATGGGCAGGTCCTCGAGATTTCTGGCGGCGACGCTAACACAGCTCTCCACCCGAGAAGAAAGCGACGGTCGACCACCCGGCGACTTAGACCGCGATCAACCCGAAGGCCGCAACCCCGCGGCGGCGGAGCTCGCGGCGGTAGTCGCTCGCGCGCGAACGCGGCGCCCCAGCGAGGGCGCACACGAGGTCGGCGGCCCAGGTGTCGAGGGTGGCCGCGCCGCAAGCGCTCAGATCGGTGGTTTTGCCCCTCACGACGTCGAGCCAAGCCGCGAGCGTGGCAGAGAAGCTCGGGGTCATCGTCGTACCGTCCTTCTCGAGGTAGCCGCGCGCCGCGAGTGTCGTCGACGTTTCCTCGATGAGGCCTTCGAAGCGTTTCTCATGGATCAACGCGGGCAGCGCCGCGGCGGCGCGAGTCGCGCCGAGCGCTTGAGCCGCCCCGACCAGCGCCTGCACGAAGTGATCGCAGGGGTCCGCCTCCCTCGGCACCTCGGGTCGAGGCGAGGGCGAAACGGCACGCGGCGCGGCCGGGAGCGCGATGCCGGGCGGCGGCACCGCCCCCTCGGGGACGAGCAGGTAGGGCGTCACCGCGACCAGCCGGCGCCGCAGCGGCTTTGCGCGGGCGGTCGAGGAAGCGAGCGAAAGATCGGGCGAAAGGTCGAGCGCGGGTTGCATCGATGAAATCGTCGCGTCCCCCGCGAGCGGGGGCCAACAATTCGCGATCGACCTCTCGCGCTACTCCGCGGGCTGGATCTTCACGCTCGCGGCGTTCTGTTCGTTGACGCCGCCTTCCGGCACGGCCGCGCCGTGAGCGATCAGGATGTAGTTGACGACCGCCCAGTACTCTTCGGGCTTGAGCGAGCCCTTCTTGCTCTGCGGCAGCGGCATCTCTTTGCTCGTGTACTCGTACAGATCCTGCGCCGTGACGAAGGCCCCGCGCTTGTCCGCGCCGACACCCTCGTTGGTTCGGTACTGCGCCTGGCTCTGCATGGCCGGGTTCGACGAGGTGTTCGGGTCGCGCTTGTAGGTCGGCAGCGAGCCGGGACCGATCACGGGGGGAGCGGAGCTCAGACCCTCACCCTTCTTGCCGTGACACGCGGCGCATTGCAGCTCGAAAACCTCGGCTCCAGGCGGAGTCACCTTCTTCGCCTTGGCGAGGTTCGCGTCCATGAGCGATGCATTCGCGGAGGGAGCCGAACCGGCGCACGCCGCCATCAGACCCAAACAGGAAGCCAACAACGTGAAGCGCAACCACATGGAGGTTCGTTCCTTTTCTCGCCGCGGTGCGAGCGGCGAAAACGGGGTTAGCTCACGGAGTAGCTCAAAACTTTCACCCCGACCAAGCGAAAAGCAGGCGCGTTTCTTCTGAAAAGTCGGCGTCGAAATCCCCTGCGTGAGCGATCACAGCATCGCGAGCGAGCGCTGCCGGCCACCGGTCCGGCGCAGCTCCCGGGCTGTGCCCCCGCTCGCTGGGGCGCTACACTCCCGAGACGTGAGAGTCCCCTCCTGGAGCGCGCTCGTCGGCCTCGTGACAGCCCTGGGCTGCACGCCTTCGGAACCACCACGCTGGGCCGAGGGCGGAGCGCCGCTGGTGCTCCCGACCGCGCGCTGGGACCGGGACGGAGATGCCATCGAAATCAGGCCGAACGGTCACGTGATCGAGGATGGAGACCTGCTCTACGTCATCGATCGGGTCGGCCGGATCGTCGACGAGGACTATGAACCGGTCGGGCTGCTGTTTCCGGACGGCCGTCTGGCAGGTCCGGACGACCGAAACCTCGGGCATGTCGGGGTTTCCAACGCTGCGCCCCCTGACCGCGTGGAAGCCTGGCTGGCGGTCACGCCGGATGGAGCCGTCACGTACTTCGACTACGACGGCGAGCGCTCCGCCGGAGGTCGCTGGACGGGCTGCACCGGGCCGGCGCTTCGGACCTGCACCCTGGTGACCCACCTGATGGCGATGCGCCACTACTCGGACCGCCGTCAGCCCGGGGTCACGGTGGGCGTCGGTATCGGCGTCGGATTCTGAGCGCGATCTGCACGCGTTTTGCGCGACCTGGGCCGCGGGTGCTAATTACCGCCCGCCATGCTCGACGCACGCCATGTCACCGAAAACCTCGACCAAGTCCGCGCACAACTGGCGCGGCGCTCGAGTGAAGACGCGGCGCAGCTCGACGCGGTAGCCGAGCTCTCGGTTCGCCGGCGCGAGCTCGTGCAGAAGACCGAGGCTCTCCAGGCGAAGCGCAACGCCGCGAGCGAGGCGATGGCGGAGCTCGCGCGCAAGGGCGACAAGGCCGCGCTCGGCGCGCGCCGCGAGGAGCTGAAGGCGCTCTCCGACGAGGTGAAGGCGCTCGAGGCGGAGCTTGCTCAGGTCGAGGCCCAGGTCGAAGAGAAGCTGCTCGTCATCCCGAACGTGCCGCACGAGACCACTCCCGACGGTAAGAGCGACGCGGACAACCCCGTGCTCCGCACCTGGGGTGAGAAGCCGAGCTTCGACTTCACGCCCAAGCCGCACTGGGAGATCGGTGAGGCGCTCGGCATCCTCGACTTCGAGCGCGCCGCGAAAATCTCCGGCGCGCGCTTCTCGGTGCTCTGGGGCCTGGGCGCTCGGCTCGAGCGCGCGCTCGCGGCGTTCATGCTCGATCTGCACACGCGCGAGCATGGTTACACCGAGGTGTATCCGCCGTTCCTCGTGAAGGGCGAGGCGCTGCGCGGCACCGGCAGCTTGCCGAAGTTCGAAGAGGACCTGTTCAAGACCAAGCGCAGCGATCCCAACGATCCGAGCGCCCTCTACCTGATCCCGACCGCGGAGGTCCCGGTCACGAACCTGCACGCCGACGAGATCCTCGAAGCGGCGGATCTTCCGATCGCGTACGCCGCCTACTCTCCCTGCTTCCGCAGCGAGGCGGGCTCGTACGGCCGCGACGTGCGCGGGCTCGTGCGCCAGCACCAGTTCGACAAGGTCGAGGTCGTGCGCTTCTGCACCCCCGAGCAGGCCCTCGAGCAGCTCGAGCTCTTGACCGCGCACGCGGAAGAGGTGCTGAAGCGGCTCGGCCTGCACTACCAGGTGGTCGAGCACGTCGCGCCCGATCTCACCTTCAGCTCGACCAAGTCGTACGATCTCGAGGTCTGGCTGCCGTCGCAGAACGCGTACCGCGAAATCTCGAGCTGCTCCTGGTTCGGGGATTTCCAGGCTCGCCGCGCGAAGATCCGCTACCGCCCGGAGCCCAAGGCCAAGCCCCGCCTGGCGCACACGTTGAACGGCTCGGGCCTCGCGATCGGCCGAACCTGGCTCGCGATCCTCGAGCAGTTCCAGCAAAAGGACGGCAGCGTGATCGTGCCCGAACCGCTGCGCGCGTTCATGGGCACCGACAGGCTCGTGCCTCCCGCCCGCAAAGCCTAGAGCGCGCTGCGTGGTACGCTAGGCCGATGCGTGGCCTGCCGGAGGTGTTGCGGAGGAGCGCGCCGCGCCTCTTCTGGGACGTCGATGTCGAGCACATCGACCTGAACCGACACGCGGATTTCGTGCTCGGTCGCGTGTTGTCCCTGGGTGACGCGGAGGCGGTCCGCTGCTTGAGACGCGAGTTCGGCGACGGCGCGCTCCGAGAGTTCGTGGCGCGCGCGCCGCACCGCCTGGACGCGCGCAGCCGGCGCTTCTTCGAAGTGGTCTTGAACGTGGGTGAGTCGACGTGCAAACCGGCGCCATTGCGGAGCGCGGGGTCGAAGGGGTCGCCGCAGAAAAGGTCGAGATCGTCGGTGCGCCGGTGCGCGAGCCGGAGGCAGAGCGCGAGCTCGCCGCTGCGGGAGTTCCGGTCGCGGCGCCCCGCGGCAAGCCGAACTCGCTCCTGATCGAGGTGGACGGCGTCCGGACCAGCTTCCGGCGCTTTCCCTATCCGCTCGCGAAGCCCGACCTTCTCCACCGCTTGAAGGCGCTCACCTACTTCGAAGACGCCGAGAGCGAGCCCGAGCCGCGCCTTTTGCGCGCAGCAGGCTAGGGCGAGATCAAGACCTTCTTCGAGAACGAAGTGAGGCGCCGCTGGGGCAGCGTTCGAGACGTGATTTAGCCCACCGGCGGGAAGAGCCGAGCGATATCGATTTCGATGAGTTCGAACGGTCGAACGCGCGCGACGTCACCGCGAGTCCAGCCTCCAAGACGCAACCATGCTGCGTCGAGTTCATAAGCCTCGAGCGTGGCCTCCACCGGGTCGATCAACCAATAGAAGCCGACCTTGGAGCGCGCGTAGAGATCCGCTTTGGTCAGCCGATCGTGGCGAGCATTGGAGGGCGAAAGAGTCTCGCAGACGAAATCGGGGACGACGTCGATGGGGCGCTTGTCCCAGGGGTCCGGCAGGCGCTCTCGACGCCACCCAGCGAGATCCGGACGAACCACGTCGTGAGCGCTGAGTTCGACGTCGACGTCCGGAATGATCCACCAGCCACCAGGTCCTCCTCCGCCATGATCATTGTCGAAGGGCCCTCCCACGACGCGCCCCAGTGTGCGGACGATCCAGTTATGGCGTGGTAGCGGAGAAGGCTGAACTACGACTTCACCCGCGACGATTTCGGCCCTTACATCTTCGGGCAGAGCGAGCAGATCCGAATAGGTAGCGAGCCGGCGCGCCGGATCCATGACCCGGAAAGTATGCGCTTCCGAGCCCTCCGGCTCAAGCGAGCTCGCGGACGGTCGCCTCCAGGCGCTCCGTCACGTCGCGCGTGCGCTTCGCGCCCGCGCTCTTCAGCATGCCCGCCAGGTTCACGAGATCGAACAGCTTCGCGAAGCGGCGGTAGTCGCCCCGGAGCACTCCACCCGCCTCGACGTAGGCTCCGGTGAAGGCGTCCACGAACGGTTCCGGGGGATTCCAGCGCAAGAGCTGCCCGATGTCGGAGAGCGCCGCGCCCGCGTAGGCGAACTCCCAGTCGAGCACGAGCACGCGGCCGTCGACGGCGCGGTGCAGGTTCGAGACCTTGAAATCGCCGTGAACCAGGCAAGGCGCGCCCGCGACGAGTCGCATCGAGGTAGCCTCGCGCTCCAGCAGGCGCACGATCCCGGCGCCGATGGGCCGTGACTTGAACTCGGTCCGGGCGTAGCGGATCAGCGAGGTGACCAGATCCGCGAACGGTGTCCGCACCTTCACCGATTCGTCGAAGAAGCCCGCCGCGTCGAAGCGAACCGAGTGGATCTCCGCGAGCGCACGCCCGACGGCAGCTCCGTGCTCGCGGCTGCCGAGGAGCGGCGAGCGCGTGACGTACTCGAGCAGGAGAAAGTCCGGGCCGGCGCCGAGCACGCGCGGCACCCGGAACGAGCGCCAGCCGCGCTCGATGAGCGCTCGCTCTCGCCCCGCGGCCTCGGGCTCGCGGCGAAAGATCTTCAGCACGCGCCCTTCGACGAGCGCGGTCGAGTTGGCGTTGCCGCCGGGGAGCCTCGCGATGGGGCCCTTCACGATCCCGATGCGCTGCTCGACGGCTTCCCTACCGAGCTCGAGCGTCGCGGCCGGCGGTTCCCAGTCCTGCTCGGGGTTCGGCAGGGGGACAGCGGTGGTCATGGACCTACTTTAGGCGCTTTTTGCGCGACTTGCGGCGCTCCGTCTGTCGCTTTCCGCGCTCGAGCTTTTCTTTGCGCTCGAGCTCCTTCTTGCGACGACGAGCCTCGCGTTCGGCGGTGGGCGAGGCGGCGCTGGCGGCGGGTGCATGGCGCTTCTGCCCGGGGCGGGCGCCGCGCGCGCGGCGACCTTCGGACTCGAGCTTCTGGAGCACCGCCTCGGGCACGACGCGACGGCCGTAGATGGCGCGCCGGAGCACCGCGACGTCCTCGATCGTGACCAGCATGCGATCGCCGAGCTCGACGCGGTCACCCGAGCGAAGGCCGGTGACGCTGATCTCGTCCTCGCCGAGCTCGTAGTGATCGGGCCCGAGCCCCTCGAAGCGCACCAGCACGTCGACGTACGGCTGGTCGAGCGCGACGTAGACGCCGCTGCCGACCACGCCGCTCACCGTGCCCTCGTAGGTCTCGCCCACGCGGTCGCGCATCAAGAGCGCGCGGTGCAGGTCGACGACCTCGCGCTCGATGTCCATCGCGGCGCGCTCGCGCTGGCTGCCCTGCGCGGCGGCTTCGGTCAGCGCCTGGAGCGCGGCCGGTGAGGTGGCGGGCTTTCCGCCGCGCAAAATGGCCTTCACGGCGCGGTGAACCACCAGATCCGGGTAGCGCCGGATCGGCGAGGTGAAGTGCAGGTACGCGTCGGACGCGAGCCCGAAGTGACCGATGTTCGAGGTGTCGTACGTCGCCTGCTTGAGCGAGCGGAGGAGCAACATCTCGAGCACGTTCTTGCGCGGGTGCTTGCTCACCTTCGCGAGCCAGCGCGCCACGCCGCCGGGCTCGTCCAAAAGCTCGGCGTCGAACTCGACGCCCAGCTTGCGCGCCACCAGGCCGAGGCGCTCGAGCTTCGTCGGGTCGGGCTTGCCGTGCACGCGGTACACGGCGGGCGACTTCTTCTCGCCCATGAAGCGCGCCACGATCTCGTTGCCGAGCAGCATCATCTCCTCGACCATCGCGTACGCGCGCTTGACGCCGGGATCTTCGGCGCGGCGCACGACGTCCACGGGGGCCCCGGTCTTGGGATCCACCTTCACGCGCGCTTCCGGCAGATCCAGGTCGAGCGCTCCGCGGCCCATCCTGCGCTTCCTGAGCTTGCGCGCGAGCTCGTCCAACACCTTGAGATCACGCTTGAAAGCCTCGGCCTGAGCGCTCCGCGGCGGGACCTCGCTGAAGCCGAGCGCCCGCGCCACGCCGCCGTAGGTCAGCATGGCCTGCGAGCGCATCACGCCCTCGACGATCTCGTAGCGCTCGACCACGGCGTCGGAGTCGAGGTCCGCGATCACGGCGAGCGTGAAGCGCTCCTGCTCCGGCAACAGCGAGCACAGGTCCGCGGCGAGCGCCGCGGGCAACATCGGGATGGCCCGATCCGGGAGGTAGATGGTGCAGCCGCGCTGGCGCGCCTCGGCGTCGAGCTCGGAGCCCGCCTGCACGTACTCGCTCACGTCGGCGATCGCGATGTACGCGCGGTAGCCACCGCCGTCACGCTTCTCGACCCAGATCGCGTCGTCGTGATCGCGCGCGTCTTCGGGATCGATGGTGGGTAGCGGCACGTCGCGGAGATCGCGCCGGCCCTCGAGCGAAACGCGGCTGAGCTTCCGCGCCATGGCCTCGGCCTCGCGCACGGCGCCCTCCGGGTGCTGCTCGTTCACCTGCTCGCGCACCAGGATTTTGGCCACTTCCACGTTCGGATCGCCCGGAACGCCGAGCACCATGACGAGCTCCGCCTCGGCGTTCTCGTCCGCGAACTCGGGGTAGCGAGTGATGCTGACGACGGCGGCGAGCCCGTCCTTCGCATCCTTCCCGGCAGCGCCGCCCGTGACCACGATGGGCCCGCGGATGCGCGTGTCGTCCGGCTCGAGCCACGCGCTCTTGCCGCGCTTGCGCAAGACACCGGCGACGCGCGGGTTGCGTCGCGACACGATGCTCTCGAGGCGCCCCTCCGCGCCGCGCGGCGAGCGGTTGATCACCGAGACGAGGACGCGGTCTCCGTGGAGCGCGGCGCCGATCGCGTCCGGAGGAACGTACACGTCTTCTTTACCCGGCGAGGTGACGAAGCCGAAGCCGCGCGGGTTGAGCGCGAGCACGCCCTCCCACTGGTCGCTCGCCTTGGGCGTCTCCTTGACCGGGTTCGCGGCGAAGCGATGCCCGCTCAGGCGACGGATCTGGTTGCGCTCGGCCATCGTCTCGAGCGCCTCCAGAAACTTTGGGTACGCCTTCTGACTGACCTCGCAGCGCGTGGCCAGCTGACCCGCGTGAAGGGGCCGTCCCGCCTCTTCGAGAGCGGTCACGATATCGGCTTTGGACGGCATTCCTCGGGCCATGTCGGGGCGGGTCATAGCGCAGCCATGAGGCTTTGGGTATAGAGCCGGAAGCGTGAAATCCGCCCCTTGGCTCGCCCTGATTCGAATCGCCGCGCTCGTCGCGCTCGCTGCGAGCGGCGCGCTCCTCGCGGACTACAGCGGCCTTGCCCCGGCTTTTTGCACGGCCGGCAGCGGCTGCGCCAAGGTCCGGCAGATGGGGTTCGGCTCGGTTCCGCTGTTGCCGGGCGTTTATGTGCCGGTTCCGCTCCTCGGCGCCGTCGCTTTCGCGCTCCTCCTCGGGCTCTCCCTGTTGCCGAATCCGGGTACGCGCCGGCGGTTGACGAGCCTGGCCGCGCTGGCCGGAGGCGCCGTTGCTCTCGCGCTGCTGGCCATTCAGGCATTCGTCGTCGGAGCCTTTTGCTCCCTGTGTGTCACGGTGGACCTCGCCGGCGCGGTGGCCGCGATCGGGGGGTTCTTCTACCTCCGGGACACGGAGCCCCCGGCCGAGCTCGTGACCCCCTTCGGCTGGGCTGCGCTCGGCGTGGTCGCGTTTCTCGCTCCCTACTACTGGCCGAAGATGCGCCCGGCCCCCGCCGTTCCGGCAGAGATCGCGAAGCTCTACCAGCCGGGCAAGATCAACGTCGTCGAGTTCGCGGACTTTCAGTGTCCGTTTTGTCGACGGCTCCACCCCACGCTGAAGAAGCTCAACCACGAGTACGGCGCGAAGGTGAACTTCATCCGGCTCAACTTGCCGCTGGCGGGGCATCCCGAAGCGAGGCCCGCCGCGCTCGCCGCCGTCTGCGCCGACCAGCAAGGCAAGGGCGACGCGATGAGCGACCTGCTCTTCGAGGCGGAGCCCTTGAGCCGCGCCAGCGAGAGCCAGGCGGCGAAGACGCTCGGCCTCGATCTCGAGCGCTTTCGGCTGTGTTTGACGTCGAAAGAGGCGTCCGATCGCGTCGAGCGCGAAGCCAAGATCTTGCGCGACGCCGGCTTCGACGGGCTACCCACCACGTTCGTCGGCAACGACAAGATCATCGGCGCGCAGCCCGAAGAGACCTTCCGCGCCGCTTACGAGCGCGCCGAGCGCGGCGTCGGCCAGAGCGGAACGCCCTGGCCCATCTACCTGTTCGTCGCGCTCGCGCTGATGGCCGCGATCGCGTGGTTCGGCCGCGTTACGCCCGAAGAGCCCGAGCGCGACTGACGCCGCGCCGGCGCACGCCCACGAACCCGAGCGCCACGCCGAGCCAGCCGAGCGCACCGGCCGGAGAAGCCTTGCGCCCCGCAGCCTGACAGAGACAACCCGAGCTCTCTTCGTCGTCGCCGTTGCCCGAGCCGGCACCGTTCCCGGCGCCCGAACCGTTGCCGCCGCCGCTCCCGCCGCTCCCGGGCTCGAAGCCGGGCGTGATGGTGCAGTCGTTCTCGCAGCCGTCCTTCGCGACCGTATTGCCGTCGTCGCAGGCTTCGCCCCCCTGCTTCTCACCGTCGCCGCAGATCTCCTCGATGCACGTCGCCGAGCAGCCGTCGCCGTCGACCTTGTTACCGTCGTCGCACTTCTCGGAGGCCTGATTGACGGTGCCGTCGCCGCAGACCTCGTTCTTGCAAGTCGGACCGCAGCCGTCCATCGCGACGGTGTTCCCGTCGTCACACTCTTCGACGGTCTGGTTCACGTCACCGTCGCCGCACACCTCGGGCGTACAGCTCGGCGTACAGC
>JAEZYO010000757.1 GCA_023419055.1 Pseudomonadota bacterium
CGCTGGGCCGTGAAGCGCGGGTACTCGTCGTCGAAGACGAACCGGCGGTCCGCAACGTGACGCTCCGGATCCTCGCCCGCGCGGGCGTGGCAGCGGTGGGAGCGGCGAGCCCCGAGGAAGCGCGCCAGCGGATGACGGACTCCGGTACGTTCGACGCGATCGTGAGCGACATCGTGATGCCGGGCGTGAGCGGACCGGAGCTCGTCGCGGAGCTCAGACGAACCTCGCCGAAGCTCCGCGTGCTCTTCGTGACGGGCTACTCGACCGACGTCGCGCTCGAAGGCGTCACCCGCGACGCGCGCACGTCGCTCCTGCAGAAGCCGTTCACTCCCGACGCGCTGATGGGCGCTCTCGGCGAGCTGCTCGGCCGAACGTGACGGCGCGAGAGCCGGCTCACTGGAACGAGCAGACGTACTCGGCGATCCCGTTCGCGACCGCGATGTCGAAGCCGCTCTTGCCGGGGACGCTGAACTCGGTGCCGGCGCCGTACTCTTTCCACTCGCTCTGCCCGTCGAGCCGAACGCGACAGCTGCCTGCAACGATCTGCATCAGCTCCGGCGCGTCCGTCCCAAAGTGGAACTCTCCGGGGTAGATCAAGCCCAGCGTCTTCTTCTGTCCGTCCGCGGCGCGGATCGTGTGGCTTACCACTTTGCCGTCGAAATAGACGTTGGCTTTGGCGACGGCGGTCACATTCGCAAACTCGAGGGTCGGATTCGACATGGGGCGCGCATCCTGCCACAAAACTCCCTTCGAGGCGCACGTCCTCCAGCCCGCGCGTCCTGGTATAAGCGGGCCGCGAATGACCGATAGCCTCGCGCTGCCGAAGCCTCGAGCGCCCGGCGGGCTCATGCTGAGGCTCGGGGTCATGTTCTTCTTCGAGACCGCCGGGGTCGCAGCCTACGCGCCGCTCCTGTCTCATCACCTGCAGCGCGGCGTGGGGCTCACTCCCTACGAAATGAGCCTCGTCTACGCGACTGGACCCGTCGCGGCGTTGCTCTCGCCGCTCGCGATCGGCTTCGTGGCAGACCGCATGTTAGCTGCCGAACGGCTGCTCGCCGTCCTGAGCCTGATCCGCGCCCTCGCGCTCCTGTTCGCCGCCGGCGCCGATGGCTTCTTCGAGCTCCTCTTGGCGATGGGAGTCGTGGGGTTCTGCGCCACGCCCTCCTTCGTGCTCACCAGCAGCATCAGCCTGCACCACTTGCCGGACGTGCGGCGCTTCGGCCAGGCGCGAGTCTGGGGCACCGCGAGCTGGCTCTGCGTCGTGTGGCTCGTCAGCGCCTACCTCGAGCGCGTGCCCGGCGTCCAGGCGGAGCACCTCTCGTTCGGCTTCGAGCTCGCGGCGGTCATGTCCGCAACGCTCGCCCTCTACGCGCTCAGCCTCCCTCACACCCCGCCCGCCAGGTTCGGCCGCGGTGCGCTCGAGGCGGTCGGCGCGCTCAGCATGCTCAAGAACCGCGACTTCTTGGCCATATTCTGCGTCTATGTCGCGTGCGGCGCCCTGTTCCAGGCGAACGTCATCCTCCAGGGTTTGTTCTTCACGTCGAGCACCGGGCTCGGCCTCGAGCCCGCGCTGGCCAACCGGGCCTCGAGCGTCTCGCAGCTGCTCGAGCTCCTGCTCTTCCCCCTCCTCGCCGTGCTGCTCTCCCGCTTCGGCGTGAAGAAGGTCGTCCTGGCCGGCGTGCTCGCCTGGCCGCTGCGGTTCGGCGCCTACCTCCTCGGACGCCCCGCCGAGCTCGTGGTCTTCACGCAGCTCCTCCACGGCCTGAACGTCGTGCTCGGCTACTTCGCGCTGCAGATCGCGGTCGACGAGCTCGCACCGGCACATCGCCGCGCGAGCGCTCAAGCGCTGCTCGCCACGGGCGGGGCCGGGCTCGGCGCGCTCGGGGGTCAGCTCGGCTCGGGCGCGCTGCTCGCGCGCTACGGAGGTGCGGCCGGGCCGCGTTGGCCCGCGATCTTCGCTTTTCCTCTCGCGTTGGGCGCGCTTGCGGTGTGCTTGTTGACCTTCGGGTACAGACCGCGAAGAGCGCCCTCGACCGAAGGCTGATACGCTCGCTCGACATGTCTCTCCGGGATCACTGGCTGCTCGACCCGAGCGTCACGTTCCTCAATCACGGCTCTTTCGGCGCGTGCCCGAAGCCGGTCCTCGAAACGCAGAGCGCCTGGCGCGAGCGGCTCGAACGAGCTCCCGTCCGCTTCATGCTCGACGAGCTCGAAGGCGCGCTCGATCGCGTTCGTGGTGACCTTGCCCGCCGCTTCAACGCGGATCCCGGAGGATTTGCCTTCGTTCCGAACGCCACCACCGGAGTCGCGACCGTCTTCGGAAGTCTCGAGCTCGAAGCCGGCGACGAGGTGCTCGTCACGAACCACACCTACGGCGCCTGTCACAACGTGGCGCGCCGCGCGGTCGAAGCGCGAGGCGCTCGCCTGACGATCGTGGAGCTGCCACTGCCAGTCGCCGACGAAGGAGAAATCGTCGAGCGTCTGCTCGGCGCGCTCACGCCACGCACGCGCCTCTGCCTCGTCGACCACGTCACGAGCCCGACCGCGATCGTATTTCCGGTGATTGAGATCGTGAAAGCGCTCGCGGCGCGAGGCGTCGACGTCCTGGTCGACGGCGCGCACGCGCCTGGCATGGTCCCGCTCGACCTCACCGCCCTCGGCGCCGCCTACTACACCGCGAACTTCCACAAGTGGTGCTGCGCGCCCAAGGGCGCCGGCGTGCTCTACGCGCGTGAAGATCGGCGCGCCGGTTTGCACCCGCTGGTGGCGAGCCACGGCATGACCTCCCCGCGGCAGGATCGCTCGCGCTACCTGCTCGAGTTCGACTGGACAGGCACGCAAGATCCCTCGGCGTACCTCTGCATTTCGAGAGCGCTCGAGTTCCTATCGTCGCTGTTCGACGGAGGACTCGCAGAGCTGATGGAAAGAAATCACGAGCTGGCGCTCGCGGGGGCGCGTAGCGTCGCCGAGCGAACCTCCGCCGAGCTCGTGTGCCC
>JAEZYO010000781.1 GCA_023419055.1 Pseudomonadota bacterium
TCGTCTGAGCCGAGCCTCGTCTGAGGCGAACCTCTTCAGAGGAGTCAGGCCGCGGGGAGCTCGCGCCGCAGCTCCGTCAGGAGCCGCTCGAGGACTTGCACGCGGGCGTCTTCGTGCGAGCGCTCACGGAGCCAGATGGCCTGCCGGAAGGCGCGCGCGGCGTCGTCGAGCTTGCCCATCCGTTGGCACTGGACCGCGAACAGGGTCCAGACGCGTGCATCTTCCGAAGCGAGACAAGAAGCGCGTTCGAGCAGCAAGAATGCTTTGCGCGCGTCACCGCGCCGCGCGGAGGTGCGAGCACGGAGCACGAGAGCGTCGACGCCGAGGTCCCCGCTCGTGCTCGCGGGCGGCGTGAAATCAGCTTTTCTGTGACGTCGATGAGCCATCGTTAGCGTGGCCCACCGATGCGAAGAGCGTGCCGTGTCGGTGCGCAACTTCGCGGTCGAGCCAAGCTCGCGAGACTCGTGCGAGAAGCGCCCTTCTTTGCCGCGCGTCGGGATCACGTGCCCTGGCAACCCGATCACGGCGCCGTAGTGAGCCCCAGGCCGACACGAGCCACATTGCCGCGCTCAAGGCCAGAAGGTACCGCTCACTCCCTCGGCAGCATTCGGTAGACCGAGAGCGCGAGCCCCGCGAGCAGCAAGAGCCCGGCGATCCAGGTCGCGCGAAGTGGCCCCAGCGTGAACATTTCGCCGGTCGCGGCGGAGTAAGCCTGGTCCACCACCGTGAGGAGGACGCTCGCGCCGATCAGTGCCGCGCCCGGTAGCACCTTTTGTAGGAGGCTTGGCGCTTCCACGAAGGTGGGCGCTGAGGCGAAGTTCGGGCGGGGCGGCGGAGCGACGAGCTTTTGCGCAGCGGGGTCGGGCTGGCTCGGGAGAGCTTGCCTTGCCAGCGGCAACGAGGCCCCTCCTCCCCTCAGAGAAGGAGGCGCTTCGAGTGGGGGATTCGGCGTCCGCTCCGAGTGGGGGTTTTCGAAGCCCGGGCTGCTCGTGAGTGAAGACCGCTGCCCGAGCCCGCGCTTTTGAAGGAAGTCGTCCTCCTCCGGGAGATCGATCTTGAAATCGGCGAAGTCGCCGCCCTCCATCTCGAGCTCACCGGTGCTCGGAGGGTGACTCGAGACCGGGCGCGAGGACGAGACCGGCGGCATCGATACCGGCCTGGGCGGCGGGACCGAAGCGACCAGGTCGAGGTCGGGGATCTCGAGGCCGCTCTGCGCGGCGAGGCGCGTCTCCGAGACGCTGCGGCGCTTGATCGCGTGAGCTTCCCTCTCGAGGTTGAGCTCGAGATCGAGCGCCAGCGAAGGTTCCTGAGCCGTCGAGACGTGTGTCTCCGCGTACGCACCCGGAGCAGAGACCCGAGCATCGCTGCTCAACCGGGCGCGCGGCACGTTCGCGCGCGGTTCGCCGAGATCGTCGAGGTTGAGCGCCCCCTGCAGCTCGTTCCAGAATTGCCCGGTGCCGGAGTAGCGCTGGCGGGGATCGACCGCGAGCGCGCGCTCAAGCACGGCCTCGACCCGGTCGTCCACGCGCACGCCCTCATTTCGAGGGGTGGGGCGACGCGCCTCGTCGAGCACCGTGCCCATGATGGCTTGGTGATCGCCCTCGATCACCGGCCTGCCCACCATGGCTTCGACCACGCACAGGGCGAGCCCCCAGACGTCCGTCCACGGGCCCGTCTGACCGAGCTTCCGCGGCACCCACTGCTCCGGCGAGCCATACGCCGGGGTGAAAGAGGCGAGGCCGCCCGCTTCCTGGCTCGCGCGACCCGCGACCTGGTTGGCGACGCTCTTCATCTTGCCGATCCCGAAGTCGAGGATCTTGACGACCTCCTCACCGGCCACGCGCGCCACGAAGATGTTCTCGGGCTTGAGGTCTCGGTGCACGATGGAGACCGGCCCCTGGGGCCCCGAGAAATGGTGGGCGCGGTCGAGCGCGCGAGCTACCGGAGAGAGCAGCCGGACGAGCTCCGGCATCGGGAGCGGCCCCTCACCCGCGAGGGTGCGGCGACGAATAATCCCGTCGAGTGTTTCGCCTTCCAGCCACTCGAGCACCATGAACGGGACGAAGCTCCCGTCCGGCGTGGTCATGGCGTCGATGTGGAGCGGGCGCACGACGGTCGAGATGCTGGCCGAGAGGCGAAACATCAGCTCCGCCTCGGCGCGAAATTGCTCGAGGAACGAGGCCTGATGTCGCGCGTCGATGTTCTGCGGCACCTTCAGGCACTTGAGCGCGACCGGAGCGCGAAAACCTCCGTGGTGCGCCCGATAGACCACGCCGAAGCCGCCTTCGGCGACGACTTTCTCGACGCGATAGGCGCCGGCGATCACGCTGCCGACGATTCCGAAAACGTCCTGCGCCATGAACTGCTGCGGTCGAAACCGGGATGCCCCGAGCTCAGTTGGCCCGACGACGGCCCCAAGACGATATATAGGCGACGTGTCAGCGGATCAGGGTAGCGAAATCACCCCGCGCGATCGAAAGCTGGTTACGCCCGGCTTCTGGACCGGCGCGGGCGCCGTATTCACCGGCTTTTCCTGGCTCGTGAAGACTCCGGCGATCTGGCCGGCAGCGCTCGTTCCTACACTGGTGTGGGCGGTGCTCGCCACGGGCGCGGTGTATGGAAGCGTGCACGTCCTCGAGCCCTGGCTCTCGGCTCACCTACCGCAAGTGGCGTACGGCGTGACCCCCGCCACCGCCTGGGTCCTGACCGCGCTCGCGGGCTTGCTGGGAGCCTGGATCGCGCTCCTTCTCACGCCGCCGCTCTCGGGCCCGGCGCTCGAGCGCCTCGTG
>JAEZYO010000851.1 GCA_023419055.1 Pseudomonadota bacterium
GTCCCGGGAGGATCCAAGTCGAGCGGCCACCAGGGGTTACGCTGATAGACCCAGTTGTTGCTGCCCGCCGGGGTCTCCTCCAGCGTGATTGAGGTATTCAGGCGCCGGTTGTACTTCGGGTTGTCGCGGTACCACCACTGGAAGAAATCCTGCCCGGTGGTCAGACCGTTCTGGGTGGACGGGGTGAGCGCGACGTTCGGCGTCGTGTTCTTGTTCTTGTTGACCGGCTTGCCGTCGACCAGGAAGTCCTCGACCGTGCCGTCCAGTTGGACGCCCTGGTTCTGCGGCGGCTCGATCTCGAAGTCCGGGTGACCCACCGGGTCCGCATTGAGGTTCTTGTCACACTGCCCGTTGTTGTCGTTCTGGTTGTAACCAGTCGGGCACCAGCCGATGAAGTCGCGGAGGATCATCGGCAGCTTCATCGCCGTCGGCTTCAGCTCACACTTGAACCCAGGCTCCACCTTGCAGTCGCTGGAGCAGCCGTCGCCGTTGTTGTTGTTGCCGTCGTCGCAGGTCCCCTCCGGGTCGCTCGGCAGCACGATGCCGTCGCCGCAGGTCGACGAGCACCCTGAACCGGGCGGGCAGTCGAGCGGCTTCTTGCAGTCGGGAGTGCAGCCGTCGTTCCAGTTACCGTTGCCGTCATCGCAGGCTTCGGTGCCTTCCTTCTCGCCGTTGCCGCACACCGAGAGGCCGGTGCAGACCTCGGCCGGGCCGTTCGTCCCGGGGACGCACACGTGGCCCTCTTCGATCCTGCAGGTGGAAGAGCAACCGTCGCCGTTCGTGGGGTTGCCGTCGTCGCACTGCTCTTTGCCGCGCTTGTAGCCGTCCCCGCAAACCGTCTTGCAGAGGAAGCCGACGCGCGAGCAGTCCCAGCCCTGGCCACCATTCTCGATCGACTTGCAGTTCGCGGCGCAGCCGTCGTTCGCCAGAGTGTTGCCGTCGTCGCAAGCCTCGCCCGCGCCGAGTTTCCCGTCGCCGCACACCACCGGGGGAGGCGGAGTGCACGCGCCGCCACTCGGCGGGCAGGTCCAGCCCTCCTCCACGTGGCACGTGCTGGAGCAGCCGTCGTTGCCGGGCGGGTTGTGACCGCCGCCGTTGTCGCACGTCTCGCCCGGCTGAACGGTGCCGTCACCGCAGTAAGGCTTGATGGTGCACTTCTGGCCCGGCTTGCAGCTCCAGACCGTGGGATCTTCGAGCAAGCAGCTCGCGCTGCAGCCGTCGTTATTGGTGGGGACGGCCTCGCCGTCGTCACACTCTTCCGAGCCGTAAATTCGGCCGTCGCCACACTTGAGGAGGTCGATGCAGGGCTGACCCTCGGTGAGGCAGAGGAAGTCCTCCTCGATCGTCTTACAGTCGGCGCTGCAGCCGTCGCCGTTCGTCGGCGTCGCCTGACCGTCGTCGCAGGCCTCGGTGGGGTCAATCTTGCCGTTACCGCAGACGATGTCCGAGGTGCAGGGTTGTCCGACGACCGCGCACGTGTGGTACGGCTCCTTGCGGCACTTGGCCGAGCACCCGTCGCCGCTCGTCGGCGTCGCCTGGCCGTCGTCGCAGTTCTCGCCGATCTCGATGATCGAATTGCCGCAGACCGGCAGCTTTTCGCACGGCAAGCCCGGCCTGCACTCCCAACCCGGCTCGAGCTTGCAGTTCTCGTCACAACCGTCGCCGGATTCGGGGATCGCGTCGTCGTCCTCGCAGTCCTCGCCTTGCGTTATCTTGCCGTCGCCACACTCGAAGAGCGCGACGCACTCCTCCGGCTCGTTCGGGATCTCGTCCGGACAGTAATAGCCGGGGTCGACCGTGTAGCAGTCCGCCGCACAGCCGTCGTCGTCGTCCTCGTTCCCGTCGTCACAGACCTCGCCCGGGTCCACCACACCGTCGCCGCAGGCGATGGTGAGCTCGCAGGGCTCACCTTCGGTGGGGCACTCCCAGTAGTCCTCGACCACGCACACGCCGGAGCAGCCGTCGCCCGGGAAGCTGTTCCCGTCGTCGCACTCCTCCTCGTCCTGGTTGATCTCACCGTCGCCGCAGGCGGGGCCTGACGGCTCGAGGTTGAAGCAATCTTCCGGCGGGTCCGCGGACTGGCAGGGATCCTCGTTCGGCTCCCCGCCTTCATTGCCGCCGTCGATGTCGACGCCGGGCCCGTTGCCGGTGCCGCTTCCGCCGCTACCGCCCGACGACGCGGTACCGCCCGCGCCGCCGAAATCGCCATTGCCGGCGAGGACGGTGGGGTCGCCCCCGCACGCCACCGCCGACACGAATACCGACAAAACCAACCAGCTCGTTGATCGGAGAATCAAGGGCAACCTCGTCTCTGCGGCGGTCGACTCATCGCGCGCAGTGAATTCTTTTCAAAGTAACTCAGAACGGGATCTCGCCGCCAGCAATAAGCGCATTCACGCCGATAGGTGGGTGCGCCACGCCGCGAGTCACACGTCCGCGCCGCCGCGCGTGCCGACGCACGTGTGGGCACGTCACCCTCGTGAGTGAAGTTCTCGAACGACACCCGGACGGACTCGCTTCGCGCGTCAGGTCGAGCCGAGACAGAGTGGCCCGCTGACGAGCGAACTCTCATTTAGCCGGATTGAGCTCCGGCGTCTCCTGGTGTTTTCGACCAGGGTTCATGCCAGACGCGCGAGCGCCTCGCGCTCAGCCGCGGCGGCTGTTGTAGACAGTGCGGCCGAGCGCGACGAATTCGTGAAAGACCTTTATCGCGCCGTCTCGATTGCTGCCTTCGGCGACCCGAATCCCGCGGCGCTCGAGCTCCGCTCTCCAGTCCGGATGAATTGGGCCCTCATCGAAGCCGGTGATGGTCTCGATCTCGGGACCGCTCCCGGCGATCAACAGAGAACGGATGCCCGTCCAGGGCAGGGCCCCGAAGCACATGGCGCACGGCCGCCAGCTGACGCAGAGCTCGTGCTCCGGCATCCCGGGGCCGCCCAGATCGAAGGTGCTCAAGCGCTGCTGGGCCAGGCCGAGAGCCATGATCTCGGCGTGCGCGGGGGAACAGTGCCCGGGCACCACCCGGTTCACCCCGGCCGAAACGAGCTCCCAGGTGTCGGTGCGGAAGACGGCGGCGGCGAAGGGACCGCCCGTGTCGCGCACGAAGTTCTGTCGGGCAAGCTCGAGGACGAGCGATAGGCGCCGCTCCGGCTCCGGCATGGGCGCGCCGAGCGCGCGCACCTCTGAAATCAGCCAATCCGGAACGGAAACCCGCAGCTCATTCGGATGCTCAGCCACAAGCTCGACGATAGCCTGCTCCAGTGACGGGGCGAGGTACCGCCTTGTGAAGGGCAGGTTTCGGTCCGAGGTACCTCTGTGAGACGACGGCCAGGAGGCGTTCTCGCGCTACTGGATCGAGGCGCCCGAGGGTCGCGTTGGCGAACGCGGGGTCGACCTCCGCGCGAGCGATGAAGAGAGCTGCCCGTTTCCCGTAAGCCTCGCGGCAGCGGGCGCAAATCCCCTCCTCGAGGTGCGAGGTTCCGGTGCAGAGACGGCAGGTTGCAACGCTTTCCATGGGCCGGAAGGGCGCTTACCTCGGCCGGTCGGATGGGGCCAAATTTGCCGCCGGACCGGGACCTATGAGATGACGAAGACCGTTTGGTGACGTTCCGACCGCGCTCCTCCTGGCTCCGCATTGCCTTGGGTGTCGTCCTGGCTTTAGGCCTGCTCGCCGCGCTGCCTGGCGGCTCCCTGGCAGCACCGGCCAAGAAGCCCGCCGCGGCCTCCTCCAACAGCGGCCTGTGTCTGTTGCAGAACGCCAAGGACTTCCTCAAGCGCCCGAACTTCGTTCGGCGCGGCCAGATTGACGGCAAGCGTCACGACCAGGCCGTCCGCTACCGCGTGGAACGCTACGGCTACATCGACGGGCTCGGGTTCGAGAACCTGAACCCGAAACGCGCCATTTCTCATGCGCTCGCCGTCAACTTCATGGGCCACTCGCTCCAGGTCCACGAGAAGATCGCGCCGGCCCTGCGCTGCGTGGAGAAGCGGATCCGAAAGACCTGCAAGAAGCAGAAGGACCAGTACAAGCCGTACGCGGTCGGCGGATTCCGCACTGCCAACACCTTCCGCGGCGGCGAGATCTCCAATCACCTGTTCGGCATCGCGGTCGATATCGATCCGGAGAAGAACCCGTGCTGCGGCTGTGTGAGCCCCTGGCCGGACCATCCAGCGTGTCAGGGCTCGAGCGCCACGGTGTTCGAGCGCACGGCGCTCCCCCGCTGCTGGATCGACGCGTTCGAGCGCTACGGCTTCTACTGGCTCGGTCGTGATCCGCAGCTCAGGGACACGATGCACTTCGAGTTCCTCGGGGATCCCGACAAGATCGTGGCGCCGTAGTCCGCGCTTCGCAGCGCGCGAGCTCAGACGTAGACTGAGCCATGCACCTGCTCGTCAACACTGGTGGGGGTGACGCTCCCGGTCTCAACGCCGTGCTGCGCGCGGTGACGCTGAGCGCGGTTCGCCGGGGTCATCGCGTCACCGGAATTCGTCGCGGCTATTCCGGCCTCTTGGGTGAGCCCAACGGGCTCGTCGAGCTGACGCGCGACATGGTGCGCGACATCACCGATCGCGGCGGGACGATTCTGGGCACGGTCAACAAAGGCAGCCCCTTCGAGTACCCGACCGTCGTCGACGGAAGGCACGTCGCCGTCGACCGCAGCGACGATCTCGCCGCGCGTTATCGAGAGCTCGGCGCCGACGGCCTGATCGCGATCGGCGGGGACGGCAGCCTCCGAATCGCTGCCAGGCTCATGGAGAAGGGCCTGCGTATCATCGGCGTCCCGAAGACCATCGACAACGATCTCGCGAGCACCGACGAGACCTTCGGCTTCGACAGCGCGATGAGCTTCGCGACCGACGCCGTCATGCGCGTGCAGTCGAGCGCCGAGGCGCACCAGCGCGTGATGGTGATCGAGGTGATGGGCCGATACGCCGGCTGGATCGCGCTCTACTCCGGCATGGCGGCGTCCGCGAACGTGATCCTGCTCCCCGAAGTCGACTACCACCTCGACTCGGTGTGCGCGGCGATCCGCCACCGCTACGAGACCGGCAGGCCCTTCGGCGTGGTCGTCGTCTCCGAGGGCGCGAAGCACCAAGGCCAGGGTTACGTGGTGAAGGCGCGCGAAGCCGGCAAGGAGATCACGCTCGGGGGTGTAGGAGCGGAGGTCGCGCGAGAGATCGCCGAACGGACCGGGTACGAGACTCGTCACCTGGTGCTCGGCCACCTTCAGCGCGGCGGCGCCCCCACTCCGGCCGACCGCGTGCTCGCCCTCCGCTACGGTTGCGCTGCGGTGCGCCTCGCGGAGCAAGGCGGCTGGGGAAAGATGGTCGCGCTCCACCCCCCGCACATGAGCTCGGTCCCGATCTTGGAAGCGATCGCCCGCACGAAGACGGTGCCGCTCGACTCCGACGCGGTCCAGGCAGCGCGCGATCTCGGCATTTGCCTCGGCGACTAGGCTCCGAACAGCGCGTCACAGCGAAACTGTGCGCGCACTGTGCGGTCGCGGAGCGTGCACAACGTTCGACCGAACGGGTCCCCCAAGAAACTCCGTGAAATGCCGTGAATCAGCGCTGGCGCGCGGGTTGCAAAGAGGCCGCGCACACCATGCAGCGCTCCGTGCACACCTCGCTCGTCTCCCTCCTCCTCGCCTGCGCCTGCGGCGGAGACCCCGGGAGAGCAGACAGCTCGAACTCCACCGGTGACAAGCCGTCACCCGCATCCGCCTCGGAGATCACGAAACCGGGAAAGGGCGACGCCGAGCCCTTGGAGGCCGCGACGGACGCGGCCGGCGGCGCTCCGAGCGCGGACGAGGACGAAGCGCCGAGCAAGGGCGAACCTGCGGGTGACAGCGCGAACGACTCGGAAGCAAACGGCGGTGTTGGCGGAGTTGGTGGCGAAGCTTCGAGCGCGCCAGAGGAGCCGGCGCCGTACTGCGGCGACGGCGTCGTGGAGCTCGGGGAATTCTGTGACGACGGCAACGCCGTACGCGGCGACGGCTGCAACCCCAACTGCGACCTCTCGGGGCGCTCTCTCGACAACGCGATCGAGGTGCTCCTCCACGACCAGCAGCTGAACGATCTCGTCCTCATCGGCGATCAGCTGTACGCCGTCGGTTTCGACGCCGAGGACGCCGACTCGACGTCGACGGACAAGCTGTTCGTCAAAGCCGATCTCGGCGCCACCATCATCGCTCCGGCCTCGCTCGTCGACGGTGTCGCGAAGCAGTCGGAGGAGCTCCACCGTATCACGACGGACGGCAGCTACCTCTACACGGCGGGGCACGCGGAAGATGCTGCCCAAGATCCCATCGCTCTCTTCGAGCGGCGCGGCATGAACGGCGGCTTTCAGTGGGGCCGAACCATCCAGGGCACGGGGCATATCGGTGGCGAAGGTCACGGCATCGCTGTCGTCGGCTCGAACCTCCAGGCGATCGGCCACATCTCCATGAAGGACGAAGGGCGCGACATCCTGATCACCTCGCTCTCCAAATCGAACGCCAAAGCGCCCGTGACCACCTACCTCTCTGGCTTCGGAGCGAAGGACGACTACGGGTCCGACATCGCGCCGCACGGCTCCGGCTCGGTTCAGGTGGGCGTCATCCACACGAGCTCGAGTGAGCGCCAAGTCTGGGTACGCCGGGCCGACCAGAGCGGAGCGCCTCTTTGGACCAAGACGTACCCATCCGGCGCCTCGGTGCGCCGTGTGGCGACCGCGCCGGACGGCAAGATCGCGCTCGTGGGGTGCGCCCCGGGCAGCAGCAACTGGGACGCGTGGGTGACCCTGCTCGACGCCGACGGCAACCTGCTCTGGTCGAAGAGCTTCAACTACGGTCAGAACGACTGGGCCAACGGCGTCACGTTCGACCCCGAGAACGGAGAGCTCATCGTGGTCGGCTCTTATGAGAAATACAGCTCGGACATCTACGTTCAGCGGCTCAGCCAGGAAGGCGAGCAGCGCTGGTTCACCTCCCTCGACGGTTATGGTTTCGACGACTACGCGAACAGCGTCGCGATGGGCGACGACGGCTCGCTCTGGGTCGTCGGCGCCTGGGGTCGCGAGACGGGCGACACCGACTACTGGATTGGCAAGTTCTCGCCGTGAGCGTTCACGGTTCGAGGAACGCCGCGTCTGGGCCCGCCGCGTCGCTGTACGCGATCTCGGCCGCCGTCAGCGCGGCGTCATAGATGCGAAACTCGTGCAGCGTCCCGGCGAACTCCGGATCAGCCGTGTACTGCGAGCGCCCGAGCCAGGCGTTCACGTCGTCCAGGTCCGACAGGAGGCCCGTGAATGCCTCGGAGCCGGCCAGCGTGGTGCCCTGGTAGAGAGCGAGCTCGCCGGCGACGCCGTCCACGACTACGGTCACGTGGGTCATGGTTCCGGTCGGCGCCGCCGCAGCCGCGGTCACCAGGATCTCGTTCTCGTTGCCCGAGGCCGTGTACGCCACGCGCATGAACCCGTCCGCGTCGACGGCCTTCGGGGTGAGAAAGAGGTAGGTCTGGCCGTCTCCCTGAGCACCTTCGGCCCCGTCGCTGCTGCCGAAGTCGAAGAGCCGCTGCCAGGCGCCGCCGCCGCTCCAGGTGAACCAGGTCTCTAGCGTCACGCTGTCGAGGCTCGAGATCGGACCGTTCGGTAGATCGACGTATTCATCGCTCGTCGTGCCCGCGAGCGCGAGGTCGCCGCTGCCGTCGAGCGTCGTCCCCTCGACGGTACCGTGCGCGGCCCCGACGGAATCGGTCACGGCGTCACCAGTCCCCTCGAAGGTGTAGCGATGAATCAGCGCTGTTTTCAAGGCTGCGCAGGCCGGATCCGGACAGGTGCCGCCCGCGCCCCCTCCGGCCGCGCCGGCGCTACCCGAGGCGCCCGACGCGCCCCCGCTTCCGCCCGAAGCGATCGATCCGCTCGATCCGCCGGCACCGGAAGCCTCCCCGCCATTCCCGGAAACGGTCCCTCCGCTGCCCGAAGCAGATCCTCCGCTCCCCGGCCCCGCACCCGAGCTCGAACCGCTCGCGCCAGGCGAGGCGCCCGAGCCGCTGCCCTGGCTCGACGTCCCACCCGAGCCGTCGCGAGTCGAGGGCGGCGTGTACTCCGAGCAGGCAAGGAGCACCGTCACCGCGACGAAGCCGAGCACACACCTCGCACGACCAGAGCGGGTGCGCTGCGCACCCACACGAAAGGAGCGACGATCCATGGTCCGCCGGATCAGTGTCTCCGACGGACCCGATCGAGTCAGAAAATCTACTTCTTGCCTCCATTGACCATGGTGAGCGGATGGCCTTCGCGCTTCTGCCCGCCCTTGAAGTCCTCGGGGTGAGCAGCCTCGAGGATGCTCGTGTCGATGGGCACCTTGAGGCACACGCTCTGCGTCGGTAGCACCGTCCGCCAGTCCGCGATGAGCTGCTTGTACGCTTCGCCGACCTTCCTGATCTTGCGATCGAGATCGAAGAGGCCGAGCGGGTTCACGCGCCCGTTGTTCTCGCGAAGCGCCGTGTCCCAATCGACCTGATCGGTGATCGAGTACCAGGTGAAGCCGACGATCGGGATGTTGGAGGCGCGAAGGCGCATGAGGTTCAGCCACTCCTTCCAGAGCCACTGCACCGCCTCGTCGCCGTGGGGGCCCTCGACCAGGTTCGTCTCCGTGTGCATGACGGGCAAGCAGTAGCGATTGGCATAAATCCGCGTGATCTCGTCGTAGCCGAACACTTCGCCCGCGGGACCGGTGACCCCGTCGTGGTGCACGCGGTGCTCGTTCGTGACGTAGTAGTCGTTGCCCATGATGCAGTGGGCCTTCAGGTTGTGCTCGAGGAAGAAGTGGTACTCCTCGCGAGTCATCCCGCTGTCGAGCAAGAACTCGTACATGGACGAGTCGACCTTCCTGCCGTAGTTGAGATCGAGCGACAGGAAGCGCTCGTTGTTGTAGCGCTCGGCGTGCGCGATCGCCTTCGGGTTGTTCGGGTGGAAGTGCTCGCTCGACTCACTCTGGATGAAGATCGCGTCGGGACGCACGTCGAGAATGGCGTGCATCGCGAGGATGTTCGCCTTGACGATGTGCTTGAGCGCCGTCACCCAAGACTTGTCGTCGTGGGTCTGCTCGTTCCACCAGCCGTAGCGCGCCGAGAAGACCGAGCAGATGTACATCTCGTTCACCGGCGTGTAGAGCTGCACCCAGGGGAACCGCTCCGCGAAGGCGCGAGCGTAGACCGCGAACAGCTTCGGGAAGTCGGGGTTCTGGAAGTTTCCGACCCAGTCGGGCACCCCGAAGTGGCAGAGATCGACGATCGGCAAGATGCCGCGCTCCTTCAGCGCGTTGAAGGTGACGTCGGTGAACTCCCAGTCGTACTTACCCTCGCCGAGCCAGGTCTTGTGGAGGGGCGGGCCGTAGCGGAGAAAGCGGATGCCGAGCTCCTCGACGCAGTCGAAATCTTCGGACCAGCGCGCGTAGTGCCCGCACTTTTCCATCTCGTCGACGCGCGTCTTGCCCTGCTCGATCGTGGGATAGCTGTTCTCGACTCCGGTCGCGAACGCGAACGCAGGCCGAGTGAGCGGATTCACGAGCTCACCGGGCGGTCGCTGCGCCCTCCCCTTGGTCTTGGTCGTCGTCGGAGAATGAATCGCCATCGTGCCTCACCCCTTCGTTGGAGTACGACGGTGAGCGAGCAACTTACGTGCCCTCACGCGCGAGCCCGGCGACTTACTCGAACCAGATCGATGACTCGACCGCCAGCGCGCTCGACCTCGCTCACCGCGAGCTCGACGTCCTTTTGAGTGGTCAGCCGAAACCCGAAGTGATCGACGCCTCCTTTTCGCCCCGCGGCGTCGCGGCGCTCGAAGGCGAGGATGTCGTGCAGACGCCGCGCCATGCTACTAAGTCGCGCGTGGCCAGCAAGGGACGCCCTTACCGCACCTTCTCGATCGACGGCTTCCAGGTGCTCGTGGGTCGCGCCGACTCCGACAACGATTACCTGACCTTCCGAGTCGCCGAGCCCCGGGACATCTGGCTCCACGTCGGTGGGGGGACGCCTGGCAGCCACGTCGTCATCCGGAACCCGGAGCGAGGCGAGGTGCCGCGTGAAGTCATCGAGCAGGCCGCGAAGCTCGCCGCCTGGTACTCCAAGGCGCGGAACGCGAGCCGCGTCGAGGTCCACTACTGCCGCGCCGCCGACGTGAGCAAGCCGCGGGGCGCCCCCACGGGCCTCGTCGAGCTCGCGCGTTACAAGAGCGTCAAGGTGCAGCCCGAGGGTCCCTCCGCGAACGGCGAAGGACCCTAGATTCTCTCACGAGCGGCTCACGATCGCGTCGAGCTCGACCTCTACCAAGAGCTCCGGATCCGCAAGCTTCGACACTTCCACGCACGTGGCCGTGGGATCGATGCCCTCGAACGCTCTTCGGTGCGCCCGGGCAAAGTCTTCGAAGCGCGACATGTCCGTGATGAACGTGCGCGTCCTCACCGTGTCCTTCAGCGAGCCGCCGAGCTCGGTGAGCGCGCGCTCGATCTTGCGGAGCGCGAACACCGTCTGCCCGTAGAGATCGCCCGGCGCGACCACGGCGCCCTTCTCGTCGACGGCCGTCGTCCCCGACACTGCGATGAAATCACCGACGCGCTTGGCGCGGCAGTAGGCCACGCGCTCCTCCCAAGGTGCTCCCGAATACACGCTGCGGCGAGTCATGTGGCCCGTATGAAACTCGGTCGGGCGGAGCGCAAGGCGAGAGGTCGCGAACCCGAAGAAACTCGTATAAAGTCCGCGTCGTGGCCCTGCCCCACTCCGCCGCTTCCGTGCTCCTCGTCTCGAGCGTGGTCGCGTGCCGGCCGGCGCCGGCGCCGACACCTCCGATCCGCGTGGCCGCGGCGGCGGACCTGGTCGCCGCATTCGAGGAGCTCGGCCGCAAGTTCGAGCGCGATCGCCGCCAGAAGGTCACCTTCTCGTTCGGAGCCTCCGGCCTGCTCGCCAAGCAGCTCCGCGAGGGAGCTCCTTTCGACCTCTTCGCAGCGGCGAACGCCTCTTTCGTCGATCAGGCCGTGAGCGCTGGGGCCTGCGACGGCTCGACCAAGGCCCCGTACGCGCGCGGTCACCTCGCGGTCTGGTCGAAGAAGGGCTCGGTCGTTCCTGCGAGCAGCCTGGAAGATCTCGCTGCCCCCCGCTTCCGCAAGATCTCCATCGCCAACCCCGAGCACGCGCCGTACGGAAGAGCCGCGAAAGAGGCTTTGATATCGGCAGGGATCTGGGAAAAGGTCGAAGCTCGGGTCGTGTTCGGTGAGAACGTGCGCCAGGCGCTCGAGCTCGCGGCCACGGGAAATACCGAGGTCGCCGTCGTGGCAATGTCACTCGTGAAGAACGACTCGGAGGGCACCTTCTTCGCGGTGGACGAAGCGAGGCACCGGCCCATCGAGCAGGCCCTCGTCGTGTGCACGCGCGGAGCGAACGCGGCGGGCGGCAAGCTCTTCGCCGAGTACGTGAACTCGGCGGCGGGTCGAGAGGTGCTCGCTCGCTACGGCCTGGGTCCGCCCGGCGAGGCCCCGCGCAAGTGAAGCACGGACGCTCGAGATGAGCTGGGAGCCGCTCCTCTTGTCCTTTCGGGTGGCGTTCCTGTCGACGCTGATCGCCGCCGTGCTCGGCGTCACGCTGGCGCTTTCGCTGTCGCGCAGCCGTTCGTTCGTGGCCACGCTGCTCGATGCGCTGCTGACGGCGCCGATGGTCTTGCCCCCCACCGTGCTCGGCTACTACGTGCTCGTCGTGCTGGGCCGTCAGAGCGCGCTCGGTCGGGCTTTCGAAGCTCTGACCGGCTCTTCCATCGTCTTTTCCAGGACGGGTCTGGTCGTGGCGGCGACGCTCGCGGCGCTGCCCTTCGTCGTGAGATCGTCGCGCGCCGCCTTCGAAGACGTGGACCCGACGTTCGAAGCCGCCGCTCGCACGCTCGGGGCGCGGCCGCTCCGCGTCTTCCTCAGCGTGACGTTGCCGCTCGCGTCGAGCGGAGTGATCGCCGGGCTTACGCTCGGCTTCGCGCGATGCCTCGGCGATTTCGGGGTCACGCTGATGGTGGCCGGCAACATCCCCGGCCTCACCCAGACGGGTGCGCTCGCGGTCTACGACGCCGTGCAGGCGAACCGCGACCGTGAAGCCGCCGGCATGGTCGCCGTCATGACCTCGCTCGCCGTGCTCGCGCTCTACACGGTCAATCGCCTGTCGCGCCGGCGCCGTCATGGCTTCTGATCCGGTCCTCTCTCTCAGCCTGCGCGTCGAAGGTGCGACCGCGAGCGAGCCTCGCCTCGACGCGACCTTCTCGCTGAGCTCCGGGGTGAGCGTCCTGTTCGGCCCCTCGGGCGCGGGTAAGAGTACGTGCCTCGCCGCGATCGCCGGGCTCGTTCGACCGTCACGCGGTCACGTCCGTCTGGGCGGCGTCGCGCTCTTCGACTCCGAGCTCGGCATCGATCTTCCCACCTGGCAGCGGCGAGTCGGCCTCGTGTTCCAGTCGCTCGCGCTCTTTCCCCACCTCTCCGCGGAGTCGAACGTCGCGTTCGGCATGTCGCGCGCGCTGCGAGATGCCGAGCGACGCCGGCTCGCGCGCGGCTGGCTCGCCCGTCTCCGAGTCGAGCACGTCGCGGAGCGCAGGCCGAGCACCCTCTCCGGCGGCGAGGCCCAACGCGTCGCGATCGCGCGTGCGCTGGCGTCGGAGCCGCGGCTCTTGCTCCTGGACGAGCCGTTCTCTGCGCTGGACATGGAGCTCCGCGCGGAGCTCGGCGCGGAGGTGGAGCGAGTCAGCTCGGAGCTTTCGATCCCGGCGCTGCTCGTTACCCACGACGGGGCCGACGCCCGAAGGCTCGGTGCGCGGATCGTCCTGCTCCGAGAGGGACGCGTGGCCGCCGAGGGTACCCCCGCGGAGATCTTGTGAAATTCGGCACCTGTCACGCTCTGTCGCGGGGCGTCGAGAGTTGTCGTCAATTCTGAACCCACCTTGCTCGCGCGCCGAACGGTGACAAACCAATCGCGTGGGCCTGCCTGCGGCAAGAACGTTCGCCTTCTTGAGCGCGCTCCTCTTCCTCGTCGCTTCGACCCCGGTGCTCTCGCGCTGGATGCGCGCCGTCGAGCTCCTGCAGGGGCTCGGACAAAAGCACCGGGCACCGAGCTCCACCGCGACCACGGAGCACGATCTCGCGGAGGAGGAGGTGACCCTCCCGCTCGCCGGGCGCAGCGTGCGCGCGCGCGTCTACCGCAAGGACCCGAGCAAGCCCGGTCCCGGCCTGGTGCTCGCCCACGGCGTGCACTACGCGGGCATCGACGAGAAGCGGTTGATCCCCTTCGCGCGCCAGCTCGCGCGAGCTGGCTTCACGGTGCTCACGCCGGAGCTGCGCGATCTCGCTGACTACCGCATCACTCGAGACAGCCTGACCGTCCTCGTCGACTCGGCGCGCTACCTCGGTAGCCGCAAGGACTGGGCCTCCGATCAGCGCGTCGGGCTCATGGGCTTCAGCTTCGCGGGCGGGCTCTCGCTCGTCGCCGCGAGCGATCCGCGCCTCGAAGGGCGCCTCTCCTTCGTCACCAGCGTGGGAGGTCACCACGATCTCGAGCGGGTTCTGCACTTCTTCACGCAGAACCGCATCGACACGCCGCGCGGAGTGACGTCGCTCCGAGCGCACGAGTACGGCCTCGCCGTGCTCGTCTACGACAGCCTCGATCACTTCGTGCCGGAGGAGGATCGCCCCGTGATGCAGCGCGCCATCAAGTTCTGGTTGATGGAGGACCGCGCCCGCTCACGCGCCGCCGCCTCGCAGCGCGTGACGCCCGAGGCGGAGCACCTGTTTCAGCTGCTCGAGGGCCAGCGCCTGCACGACCTCGCGCCCGAGCTCGAGCGCATCATCGCCGCCCGGCGCCCGGAGCTCCAGGCGCTCTCCTCACACGGCAAGCTCGCGCACGCCAAGGTGCCGATCCACCTGCTCCACGGCACCGGCGACACCGTCATCCCGCCGAGTGAGACCGAGTGGGCGGCAAAGGAGCTCGACCGCGCGCCTCACGACGCGCTCGTCTCGCCGCTGCTCGAGCACGTCGAGGTGAACCAGGTCGCGGGCTTCTCGGAGCAGGTGAAGCTCGTCGGCTTCGTCGCCGCGATGCTCTGAGCTCGCTCGGGCGGGGGTCAGAGCCCGCTCTGTTCCATCCAGCGCCAGGGCAGCGTACCGAACGAGAGCGCCCAGTCGTTGAACGCCTTGAGCGACATCCCACCGCGGTCGACCTTGCGCTCTTTCAGGCGCAAGAGCTCCATCTTGCCGATCAGGTAGCTCATCGGCACGGTCGGCGCGGCGGTGTACCAGTTCACGTCACCTTCAGCGCGCGCCCGCGTGAACCCGACGTGCTTCATCAGGTGCTTCACCGCGGCGTCGTAGCTCATGCTGCCCGTCTGCAAGCCGCAGTCGATGAGGATGCGGTGGGCGCGCCAGATCGCGTCGTGCAGCATCCCGAGCCTGGCAGTGGGCTCCTCCGCCACGCCGAGGTCCACGCTCATCTGCTCGACCCAGAGCGTCCAGCCTTCGTAGAAGACGGCGTGGGCGAACAGCCGGCGAAGCTTGCTCGGGTGACGGTTCGCCGTGCAGAACTGCAGGTGATGGCCGGGGTACGCCTCGTGAGCCGAGGTCAGCGCGAGCCCGAAGTGCTGCTTGATTTCGGCATGCTTCTCGGCTTCACCCTCGCGGATGAGGCTGAGATCGTTCACCCAGAAGATCCCGGTCTGATCGGAGTCGTAGGCGCCCGGCTGGGAGTAGGCCGCGGTCGGGAATTGGTGCCGCAAGAACTCCGGGACCGGCTTCACCGAGAGCGTGTCACCCTTCGGGAAGCTCACGACGTCCGCCTTCTGAAACGCCTTCTTCACCCTATCGGTCTGGAAGCGGTACTCGCTCAGGAGGTCGCCCCGCGACGGCTTCCACGCGTCCGCCGCCTCCTCGATCAGCTCGCGAGCCGACTTCCTCTTCGAGAGCTTCTTCGCCTCCCACTCGAGCTCGGCCTCGAGCCGCTCCGCGAGGGTTCGACCGAGCGCCTCCGCTTCGCGAGCCGACACGTCCCAGCCGAGCCGCTCGCGAATCAGCGACTCGAACCGCTCCTTGCCCACGGAGAAGCCGTCGGCCTTACCTGCCTTCGCCTTGCCGACGTGCCGAGCGTACGAGCGGAACGCCTTCTTCGCCTCGTCCACCCAACCCTCGAGCTTCTTCTTCGGGGCCTTGCCGGTCCGGCTCAGCGGCTCCACCAGCGCGTCCAGAAAGCCCGGCGCGCCTTCGCAAGAAGCGAGCGACATCTTGGTCCAGACCGGCACGGGCTCGTCGACGAGCTCGCTCGCCCCGTCGAGGTACTTCGGCAGCTTCTTCAAGCGCGCGATCACTCCCTCGGCGACGGGTTCGAGATCGTCGGCGTGCCGCACCACGAGCTCGTGTATCGCGCCGATGGCGCCGCTCGCCCAAGCCTCTGGGTTTGCGCGATGCGCGTTGCGCTCCAGCGCCCAGAGCTCGGTGCGAAGCTCCGCCAACAGCGCGCGCCGGTCGAGCCAATCGTCGCCGCGAAAGTCGTGCTCCGGCAGATCGAGCAGCGTCTCGAGCGTCTGTCGAACGAGCTTCTCCTGCGCCCTGAACACCTTCTCCGAAGGCACCTCGAGCTCCCGATCGAACTCGTGACGGCCGACGGCGCTACCCCGCGACGGAAAGCGCTCGAACGTCTGCTCGACGTAGCGCTCCGCGGCGTCGCGAAAGGTGCTCACACTGCGAGAAGCGAGGGGCGCGTCGTCCTTCTTGCGAGGCATGCGCGGAGTCTAGACCAGCGGCACGCTCCTGGCCGCTCGAGCCTGCGCTTCGGGCAATGATCGCGGAGAAATTCACCGAGCAGGAACCGCTTCTCCGCCGCCAGCGTCAAGAGGCGCCCGGGTCGGTTAGAGGCTAGGGCACTCGCTCTTTCTCGGCGTCTCCGACGCGAGCCGCGAGCACCTCCACGAAGCGATCGATCTTCGCGAGCAACCGCGTTCTCCGCAGAGCGGGCGCCCACGGGGCCCAATCGCACCGTCCTTCCTTCGAAGTCGAACTGCACGGCGGGCTTCGGTCCTACCCAGAGAGCGGTGACTTTCGAAACACCTCGGAGGGGGTACCGCTTCGTGCCGAAAAGGTTACGTAGCGAGAAATAGCCGGCGATGATCGTCGCGCAACTGAGAATGTCAGCGACTCCCGTGGCTACTGGAGGCAAGACCAGCTCTACGTGGTCATCGTCCTCGACCGTCATGACTTCGGTGCGCGCTAGCGAGCAAGAGCCGTTCGTAGGCTCCTTCACGATGCAAAGTCTTGGCTCGTGTCAGCCGCTCTGTCCACCCGCTGGCGCGCCGCCTTCACCGGTGTAGCCACCGACTCCAGCGCCGCCTTCGCCGCCCTCGCCCCCCCTGTAAGGTTCGTCACCCCAGATGAGCACGTCGTCCTGGTAGAGCGGTACGGCTTCCCACGGCACCACCTTGGTACTGCAGGCGCCCCAAGACGCGTCGTTCGACTGATCGTTCATGGTCTCGTAGTCCGGCGGCTTCGACCAGAAGTCGAACGTAGCTGCCTGGCCTGCGGCCAGCGACTCGGGCGCGCTGAAGCGAACCTCGACGTAGGCGTCGCAGCCCTGCTCGTTTTCGGCGACCGCCACGACCTCGATCTCGACGTCGCTCTTGCTCGCCTCGACGTGCGGATTCTGCAACCGGAAATCGGTGACGGTCGGCTGGTACTCGAGCGTCGCTTCGCAGTCGAACTCGCTCACGAAGAAGTAGCGAACCATCAACCCCGGCAGTGATACCGCCGCGTCCGTCCCGTTCACGACGTGAAAGACGCCGCCCGGCTGGTTGTTGGCGTGGACGTCCGCGTTGCCCATCCTGACCTCGACGTGGAGCGAGCCCTCGACCTCGCTCGTGGCGCCGCCTTCGGCTTCGAGCGCGCTGCAGTCGCCCGCCACGCCCGAGCCGCCGCTCCCGCCTCCACCCGTCGTGCCACCGCCGCCGCCTCCCGCGCCGCCCTGGGGCTTGCCTCCGCTGCCGCCGCTCGAGGCTCCGCCGGTGTTCGCCGTTCCGCCCTTACCGCCGGAGCCGTTACCCCCGAACCCGGCGCTCGACCCCGCCGCTCCGCCGTCGCCGTTCTTCCCGGCGGTGGCGCCGATGCCGTTCACAGGAAGGCGGAAATCATTGCCCTCTTCTGACGCGCAAGCCGCCGCGACCGCCGTGCACACGAGCGCCGCTTGAAAGCCCCTCACGGTTCGACCCTTCATCGAGAACAATCCTCCAACATGCGATGTCCAAGCGGTGGCCCAGCACCCACCACGAAGTAGCCAAAGATGATGAACCGGTTCACCGCTCCCCGTAAAGGCCCGCTCGTGAGTTTCTCCTCGACGCCCGCCGCGATGAAACACGCACCTTCTCCTCCCAGCTGCGCGAATCATCAGCATTTCGACTTGACGCGCCCGACGGCGAGGGCTCCGCTCGCGCGCGTGCAAAAGCTACTGTTCTCGCTGTTCTCGCTCACCTTGATCGGTTGTGCTTCGAGCGCCACGACGCCTGCGCGCGCGCCCGACGGCGAGAACGACGCCGCCCCGTCTCGGACCGAACCAACGATCGCGGCCAAGAACGAGAAGCCCGCTCCGCCTCCGCTCAAAGTCCCCGATCCACCTGCCTTGTGCGATGAATTCACACAACGTCAGACGCTTCAATGTGGAACATCTGCCACGCGCGACCTCTTGGCCGACGCCGTAGGCACGGCGGACGCGAGCGCCCGCGACGCCAAGCTTCTGTGCCTCGAAAAGGATCAAACCTTGCCGAAGGGGATCGTACGGGCGCTCCGCGCCGATCTCGCCCCCGAGGTGTGCGCCGACGCGATCGTGGCGCCGTTCCTCGAAGCAGAGACCAAGCTCGCGCCGGAGGTGGAGCAAGCGCTGATCGGCCTCTTGCTGTCGGGCAAGCTCGCTCGACTCGGCGCGAACCCTCCCACGCTCGAGGCGCCGTTCGACAAGCAGCGCTTCCTCGCGTTCTTCGAGAGCGACCTCAAGCCGTGGATCTTGGGACAGGCGGCGGCCATCGGCGACCTCTCGCTCCAGGGTTCGAAGCTCAACGGCTACGGCAAGGCCGTCGCCGCTCTCGCCGCCGGCGCGGCCGATCTCAGGTTCGTCGACCTGGCTCGTGAAGTGCCGCTCCCCGAGGAGATGAAGAAGGATCCGGAGGTGCGCGACGTCTACTACGCGACGCTCGATGAGGCGCTCGAGCCTCGCAAGCAGCGCGGCCGGGACGCTGTTCTCGTCGGCTTGCGTCTGTTCGCGCAACTCGGCGTGCTGCACGACGAGCGGATCCTCCGTGCCCGCGCGCTGCTCGGCAAGCTCTACGGCGGGGCGCGCGTCGACGCGCTCGATCTGCTGCTCCTCCCGAAGCTCCCGCCGCCGGCGCTCGACACCGCGGAGCGCAAGCTCGCCGCGGGCCTGCCGACCTATTACACGCTCGTCCTTTATCCGGATCTCGACCCGACCGAGCCCGGCAACCTGCGCGCGCTCTCGACGCGCGGCTTGCCGCCGCCTCACCGCAAGCGGCTCGATCAGGCGAAGCTCGCCCCGGCTTCGAACAAGCTCTACGCTCGAGCCTTGCTCGATTCCGGCATTCTTTATTTCCGCGCCGCTGATTTCAAGCGCGCGGCCGAGGTCGCCGCGGTGGGCCCGCAAGACGACGACGCGCGCCTCGTTGCCGCGGTCGCGCGAGGGCTCGAGACCGGACCGGCCGACGCTGCGGATCTGATGCTGAAGGGCCAACCGGCGAGCGGCCTCGGCTCGCTTTCGGAACTCGACGCGCTCGCCAAGGGCAAAGCGAAGACGAGCGGGATGGCGAGCTTCGACGGCGCCTACATCCTCGAGCTCGTGCCGAGGCGAGACGATCCGAGCTTCTGGGAGGACGTTGGCGCGCGCTACGAGCGCGCGAGCAAGCAGCTCACCGATCCCAAAGACAAGGAGCGGGCCGCCGAGTACGCCGCGGAGGCTCGCTCGACCGCGAAGACACTCTCCTCGCAGCCCAAGGCGAGCCCCGGAAAGAGCTGACCCTCGACCGCGCGCGCCGCCGAAACGTCCCCGCGGCGCGCGTGATCCTCCTTACGAGCACGTGGTCGGGAGTGCGCGCGTGAAAGCGCTCTCTTGACCACCACGCCGCGCGTGATCACTTCGTCCGGATGAATCGGGTGGGAGCCTGTGTGCTCTGCCTTGGCTCCGCGCTGACGAGCACGCGCGCCGTTGCCCAGGCTCTGCCTCCGGCGGTCACTACGGAGACCGAGCCCGAGCCCGAGCCCGAGCCCGAAACGTTGCCGGCGGCTCCCGCGAAGTCGAAGGACGGCCCGCGCCTCGAAAAGCGCATCGGAGATCTCTTCTGGGCGGAAGGCGAGGGCGGAGTCGCGCGCGTCGGCCTGGACACCCTCTCGACCGGCAAGATCCTGGCGACCGAAGTTCTCGAGTCGTCCGACTCCACGTTCGTCTGGGGCGTGGGCGCCGGATTGAGAGCGCTCGTGGTGACGGTGGGCGTGCGCTTCCGCTACGCCGACTTCGAGCGCTGGAACCTCGCGACGACGAACATCGAAGCCGGGTTCCGCATCCCGATCCGCTTCATCGAGCCTTCGTTCACCTTCGGCGCCGGCTACGCGAAGCTCGGCGACTTCACCTTCAGGGACGCCGACGAGCTCGAACGCGCCGGCGTGAACATCGACGGCGTGGACCTCCGCGCCGGAGTCGGGCTCGACGTCTACCTCCCGTATCGGCTCTACGTCGGGGCGAAGTACACCGGGGACGTGCTCATCTTCGCGCGCCCGGCCGTGAGCCCGAGAAAGTTCAGCAACGCGCTCGACGCGACCGCAGCCCAGATCTACTCGCAGGACGGCTCTAGCATCGGTGGCGGAACCTCCCTCACCGGCGTGGTCGGGGTGCGCCTCTTCTGAGGTGGAGCCTAGAGGACCTGGTAGACGAGGCTGAGCGCCGACGTGAGATCCGTGTCGCGGATCCCCGGAAGCGGGTTGTTGTCGTACTTGAGGCTGAAGGTGACCGCGAGCGAGAAGTTCCCTGCTACGGCAGCGTGGAACGCGGTGTCCCAGTTCAAGCGCCAGTTCTCGCTCTCGCTCAGCGACTTCAAGAATTCGATGCCGGTATCGAAGTCGACGCTGCCGGCGAGGCCGTTCTCGTAACCGAGAAAGGCTCGCGCGCTGTGTCGGGCGGCCGTGTCCGAGAGGTACTGCCCCTGGGCGGCGGCTTCGTCGATCGTCTCCTGGTACCGCACGTCGTACTGGAAGTCGTAGCCGAGCTCGGGCCAGAGCCGATGCAGCTTGTCGTCGATCAGGTAGTACGCGACGCCGGGGTCGACGTTGAGGCGTAGATCGAGCCCCTGGAAGCGATCATGGAGCCCGCTCACGCCCAGGAAGAGGGCGAACGGGCTCGAGAGGTAGCGATCGTAGCGCACCTTCGCCTGCAGGTTCTCGACCGTGGTCTCCATCGGCTCGTCGGAGTTCGCGGCGGAGCGCCCGTAGTTTCCGACCACCGCCTCGTTCACCTCGTTCATGCCACGGCGCATCCTCGCCTTGGCGCTCGCCGTGAGCGCGAGGGTCCGCGAGTTACCGCCGGTGGACATGCCCCCGGCAGAGACCTTGAGCTCCGTCGCGTCCTTCGCCTCGTCTTCGGCCGCTTTATGGGCGGCCTCGAACCCGGTCGAGACGACGTTCTCGACCCCTTTCGACGCCGCATCCTGCTTCAGGGTCCCGCCGGGGAGGACGGGCGCGGGCGCCTGCGCTCGGGCAGGGACCCCGTAGCAGAATACGGCGACGCCGATGACTGCGGCACCGCCGTATCGCATTTCCACGATTACTGAACCAACTTGAACTCGATGCGGCGGTTCTTCTGCTTACCAGCCGCGGTCTTGTTGTCTGCGATGGGCTCGTCCGGACCGGCACCACGCGTGATGATGCGGTTCGCGTCCACGCCCTTCCCGACGAACCAGGCCTTCACCGAGTCGGCGCGGCGCTTCGAGAGGTCGATGTTGTCCTCACGCGTGCCGTCCGTGTCGGTGTGGCCCGAGATCTCGATCTTGAGCTGCGGGTACTCCTGCAGGATGGCGAGCGCGTTGGTGAGCACGCCTTCGGAGACCGGGCGGATGGTGTCCTTGCCGCGATCGAACTCGATGCCCGCGATCACGCCCGTGAACTTCTTGATCTTCTCGGGGATTTCATCGGGGCAGCCGTCCTCGTCCTCGTAGCCGTTCTTGATCTCGGCTTGGTCGGGGCACTTGTCGTCCGGCGTGTTGATGCCGTCCTTGTCGGCGTCGAGATCGGGGCAGCCGTTGATCGGGCCGGCCTCGGTCGGGCACTTGTCGAGCTCGTCGGGCAGGCCGTCGCCGTCCGTATCCTTGACCGGACAGCCGCAAGCGGTCTTTCCGGCTTCCGCGGGACAGACATCCTTGGAGTCGAGCACACCGTCGCCGTCGGTGTCCTTGTCGGGACAGCCGTCGGGCGAGATCCCCGCCTGCTGCGGACACTGGTCGCGGTCGTCGGTGAAGCCGTCGGCGTCGGAGTCGACCGGAGCCGCGGCGACGACCTGCTGCTTCTCACGGGGCTTGCTCCACACCGCGAGGCCCAGCGTGATCTCGGGGAAGTGCGTGAGGTCACCGTCGTCCGCGTCGGCCTTCTGGGAGAGGGTGTCGCGGATGTCGAGCCGAAGCCCGAGCGCGCGCGTCAACGCGTATTTGAGACCTGCGCCGAAGTGGAGCTCCGGGTCGGTGTCGTTGCCCATGCTCGAGCTGCTCGCCCCGATGGCGCCCGCGCCGAACAGGATGAAGGGAGTGAAGCGGCCGAAGCCGTACTGACCGATCGCGTGCAAGCGTCCGCCGAAGAGGTTCGCCGAGTCGTCGGTGTCCGTGCTGCTCGGCGCCCACATGCCCTCGACTTCACCACCGACGTACTTGATGGGATAGAAGGCGACCCGCGCGCCGAACATCGGCGCCACGCTCGCGTACTCCTCGTAGACGGCGACGTTGCCGAGGTCCTCTCTCAGGTTGTGATCCGACGAGGGAAACAGAATGCCGGCGAAGACACCGGACTCGAACATCATGTCCTCGGGCTCGAAGTCCTTGTCGTCATCGGGAGCGTCAGGGCCGCTGGCGTCGCCCGACGCGCTCGCGCCCGAGCTGGTGCTGAGGGACAGTGAACCGGAAGCCTGGCTCTGGTTCTGGCCGAAGGCGACCGCGCAGACCAACGTCGCGCAGAGCCCGGCGCCCCATCCCACCAATCGCTTGTTCGTCATTTGCTCACCCGTAATCAAAGAGGTTCGGTTAGTCGGGCGGTCAGGGGCCACCGCCTGAGTGTTTACGCGTCACGGCACCCGGAACGCTTTTTTGGAGTTCGCGTAGGAAGCTCCAGTGTCACCAGATAGACGACCGGGTCACGGCGTTCAAGCGCTCTTCCACGACCTCGAGCGGCGGAGCTCCGAACCGCGAGCGAGTAGTTTCAGGCACAGATGACCAGGGCGACAAGAAATCGTCAGAACGGCCAAACGGCCGAACTTTTCGAAAGGTGCCGCCGCGTAGACTTCCGCGAAAAGCGGCCCCCTAGCCGAGCGAAAGCCGAAACCGGCAGTGAACGCGAGCGAGGTAAGCTCGCCGGCGGTCGAATAGCATGGCGCGGCGCTCACCCTCTTTCGCGCCAATCAGGAGCTTCCGATGAGCATCGTCAAAGAGTTTCGCGAGTTCGCGGTGAAGGGCAACGTGGTCGACATGGCCGTCGGCGTGATCATCGGTACGGCCTTCGGCAAGATCGTAAGCTCGCTCGTGAGCGACGTCGTGATGCCGGTGCTCGGGCTCGTCGTGAGCGGGGTCGATTTCACGCACCTCTCCGTCATGCTCAAAGAGGGCATCGAGAAGAAGCCGCCGGTGCTGCTCAAATACGGCACCTTTCTTCAGAGCGTGTTCGACTTCCTGATCGTCGCGCTCGCCGTCTTCGCGATGGTGAAGATCATCAATCGCTTGAAGCGCAAAGAAGAAGACAAGCCCGCTGCGCCGGCCGAGCCGAACCGACAAGAGCTCCTTTTGGCCGAGATCCGCGATCTTCTGCGCGATCAGAAGCGCTAGCGCGAAGCTCGCCGATCGGCGCTGCGAGCGACCGCTTTTCGAACGCGCTGCCGATCGCCGAAAAACTTAGGAACTTTAAGAAATTAGCCTTCCAGGCAAGTGCTGAGTGAGTTCCTACCCCAGTTGTGTCCGAACCAACTCCGCCCTCGTCGAGCCTCTATAAGAAAATCCCCTCGGAAATCCGCAAGCTAGCCCTTGGTAGGGAGAACTGAGCGGGTGTGGTCCCTCTGGGATCGCTCCCTCTTTCGTGTCCTTTTTCGCTTAAAGTGGCGAGCCATGACCGAGACCCGCCTCCCGGCGCAAGACGACGTCCTGCACCTTCGGCTGCTTCGAATGGCCGTGAAGCTCGTGGACCCGAAGAACTGGGCTTGGAACGAGGTCTGCTCGAGCTTTTGGCGCCTTTATTACAACGACATCGACGGCGCCGAGGTCGAAGTCGAGGGCAAGCGCTACCCGATCCGCGCCGGCCGCGTGTACTTGATTCCTCCGGGCGTCACGTTCTCCTGCATCTGCCATCGCCCGGTCGAGCATCTGTTCGTTCACTTCGACATCGTGAGCATGCCGAACGGCCTCGTGCGGGATCTGTTCTCGCCGGTGATCGAGCTGTCGAGTGACGCCGCGGTGGAGGCGACGCTCGTCCAGGTCAGAAGCTCCCTCAAGACGCGCTCGCTCGAGACCATCGCCGAACTCTGCCGCGTGAAGGCGGCGCTCTACCAGGCGCTCTCGGTGCTCTTCCGCGACCTCGCGCCGGGACAGCTCGCGCGCTGTATGCGCGTGGTCCACGCCACCAACCCCGTGAGTGGTGCGCTCTACTCGATCGAGGACAACCTCTCCGCGGCCATGGACAACCGCGTGCTCGCGCGCGCCTGTGGCCTCAGTGAAAGCCATTTCATCCGCACCTTCCGCGCCGTGATGGGCCAAACTCCCGCCCAATACATCCTGGACCGGCGGGTGGCGCTCGCGTCCCAGCGGCTGCTCTACACCCGGGACAGTATCGAGCAGATCGCGGAGACCTGCGGCTTCCCGAATCGCAGCTACTTCACGCGCGTCTTCACGCGGCGGATGGGCACGCCTCCGGCGACGTACCGCAAGAAGGGCGTCGCCAGCGACGAGCGGCAAGCCGTGACCCCGGCGGAAAAGTCGGGCCCGACGGCGTCTCCTGCGGCACCGAAATCCACGATCAACGCGGCGTAGCAAAACGCCTCGCGCGTGCGCCAGCGCACGGCGGCGTGGCTGAAAGTGCGGCAAAAACGCCGCATCCGTTGCTGGTCCAACTTTCGCAAAGTCGCGCGTTGCGCTGGAGCGATCGAGCCGTTATCGATTTTCCAGCTCGAACGATCCCCTCAACTTGGGAGACGAGAGTTGGTACGTGACGCGGAGCTTCAGAAAATTGCGTTCATCGGCAGCTACTTGCCGCGCCGCTGTGGCATCGCAACCTTCACCGAGGACGTCTGGCGAGCGGTGTCGGAGCAGGTCTCCGGGGAGTGCGTGGTCCTGCCCGTCACGGATCCGGGCCACCACTACGAGTACCCGCCCGAGGTGCGCTTCGAGATCGACGAGCAGGATCTCGCCTCCTACCGCCGGGCCGCGGATTTCCTGAACTTCAGCAACACCGACGTCGTGTGCGTCCAGCATGAGTTCGGCATTTACGGCGGCGCGGCAGGCAGCCACCTGCTCTTGCTCCTGCGCGGCCTCAGGATGCCGGTGGTCACGACGCTGCACACCGTGCTCGCGGAGCCGAACCCCGACCAGCGCCGGGTGATGGACGAGCTCGTCGGGCTCTCTTCACGCCTCGTGGTGATGACCGAGAAGGCGAAGGAGATGCTGCGCGACGTGTATCGCGCGCCCGAGGAGAAGATCGCGATCATCCCGCACGGCATCCCGGACATGCCGTTCGTGGACCCTGCCTTTTACAAGGACCAGTACGACGTCGTCGGTAAGAACGTGCTCCTCACGTTCGGGCTACTGTCGCCCAACAAGGGCGTCGAGAACGTGATCCGAGCGCTGCCTGAGATCGTGAAGGAGTTTCCGAACCTCGTCTACATCGTGCTCGGCGCCACGCACCCGAACCTCGTGCGCGAGCAGGGCGAAGCGTACCGCATGAGCCTGGTTCGACTGGTCGAGGAGCTCGGGCTCGACGATCACGTCATCTTCTACGATCGCTTCGTCGAGCTCGAGGAGCTGAAGCAGTTCATCGGCGCCGCCGACATCTACATCACGCCCTACCTGAACGAGGCGCAAATCACCTCGGGGACGCTCGCCTACTCGTTCGGCTGCGGCAAGGCCGTGATCTCCACGCCGTACTGGCACGCCCAGGAGCTCTTGGCGGAAGATCGCGGCGTGCTCGTCCCGTTCGGCTCGCCCGAGGCTGTCGCCAAAGAGGTGTGCGCACTGCTCCGCGACGAGCCGCGGCGGCACGCGATGCGGAAGCGCGCCTACCTGCTCGGGCGCGAGATGGTCTGGGACAACGTGGCCCACCGCTACCTCGAGACGTTCCGGGACGCGCGCCGCGCCGCGGGTGTTCGGCGCGTCGCCCGGCTGCGCCCCGCCGACGACGGGCGCCGAGCCGAGCTCCCGACGCCGAAGCTCGACCACCTGAAGCGCATGACCGATCGCATCGGTCTGTTCCAGCACGCAAACTTCACGCTGCCGAACTACGCGGAGGGGTACTGCATCGACGACAACGCGCGCGCCCTCCTGCTCACGGTGCTCCTCGAAGAGGACGGCATGAAGACGCCGGAGCTCTCGGAGCTCGCGAACTCCTACGCCGCCTTCGTCAACTACGCCTTCGACCCGGAGCGGCGCCGCTTCCGCAACTTCATGGGCTTCGACCGGCGCTGGCTCGAGGACGTCGGCTCCGAGGACTCCCAGGGTAGAGCGCTCTGGGCGCTCGGCACTTGCGTCGGGCGCTCGCTCCGCCGCGATCTACAGTACTGGGCGGCGCGCTTGTTCGATCTCGCGCTCCCGCCGCTCGTGGAGACGAGCTACCCGCGCTCGTGGGCGTTCACCCTGCTCGGGATCCACGAGTACCTGCGCCGGCTGGGCGGCGATCGCGCGGTCACGCAGGTGCAGAACGAGCTCGGCGATCGCCTGTATCGCATCTACCGCGCCGCGCAGAGCTCGCACTGGTGCTGGTTCGAGGATCGCCTGACTTACGCGAACGCCAAGCTACCCCACGCGCTGATCGCGACCGGGCACCGCAGCGGGCGCGAAGAGTGGCTCGCGGCGGGCCTCGAGTCGCTCGAGTGGCTGATGGAGCTCCAGCGCGCGCCAGCCGGCCATTTCCGGCCGATCGGCTCCAACGGCTTCTACGTTCGCGGGGGCGAGCCGGCTCACTTCGATCAGCAGCCGATCGAGACTCAGGCCTCGGTGTCGGCTTGCCTCGAGGCGTACCGCGTCACGCGCGACGCTCGCTGGCTCGCGCACGCGCGCACCTGCTTCGACTGGTTCTTCGGGAAGAACGATCTCGGGCTCAGCGTCTACGACCCGACGAGCGGCGGCTGCCGGGACGCGCTGCAGGTCGATCGCACGAACCAGAACGAGGGCGCCGAGAGCACGCTCGCCTACTTGCTCTCGCTGACGGAGATGCGGCTCCTCGAGGCGTCGCTCCACGCCTTCCGGCAACCGGCCGAGCGCGACACCTCCACGACCAGCTTCCTCGGCAGCCGGCGCTGAGCGCGCTCGAGGAGAAGTTTCAGAGCCATGGCCATTCCGGTCAAGCGCACCAACATCGTGATCCGCCCGAACCCGGCGCGGGTCTTGTTCCGGCCGTTTTCTCCTTCGAGCGAGGCGCGATTCAGCCGCATCCTCGGGCGCGCCATGGCGCTCGAGGAGCGCGAGGTGGAGGCGC
>JAEZYO010000911.1 GCA_023419055.1 Pseudomonadota bacterium
GGGCTCGAGCGAGACGTGGAGCTTCGTGAAGGTCGAGCCCTCGCGACGGTAGCCGGTCGCGATGGCCGCGCGCCGAATCGCGTAGTCGCTGATCACGCCGAAGCCCTTGATCGGATCGTCGAACACGCCCTGGAAGGTCTTGCCGAGCTCGCGCAGGTTCTGGCCGACGTCGTTCATCGCCGTGAGCGCGATGAAGAGGCGCAGGATCTCGTTCGTGCCTTCGAAGATGCGGTTGATGCGGCTGTCACGGATGACGCGCTCGTAGGGGAACTCGGTCATGAAGCCGTTGCCCGCCGCGATCTGCAGCGCCTCGTCCGCGGTGCGCCACATCGCCTCGCTCGCGAACACCTTGCTGATGGCCGCTTCGACCTGGTAGTCCTCCCAGCCGGCGTCGATCAGGCCCGCGACCATCGTGACGGTCGCCTCGGTCGCGTAGCAGTCGACGATCATCTGCCCGACCTTCTGCTTCACGAGCCCGAACTCGCGGATCGGCTTGCCGAACTGGACGCGCTGGTTGGCCTGCTGGGTGACGAGCTTGATGACGCGCTTCATCCCTCCGACGCAGCCGCCGCCGAGGCCGGTGCGGCCGGAGTTCAAGATCTGCATCGCGATCTTGAAGCCCTTGCCTTCCTCACCGAGCAGGTTCGCCACCGGAACGCGCACGTTCTCGAGGTTGACCGTGGTGGTCGAGCTCGCGCGGATCCCCATCTTGTCCTCGTGAGGGCCGGTGGTCACGCCGGGCATGTCGCGCGTGACGAGGAACGCCGAGAGGTTCTTGCGCTCGGACGGGTCGCCGGTCTTGGCGAAGACCGTGAAGAAGTCGGCGATGCCTCCGTTGGTGATCCAGATCTTGGTGCCGTTCAGTACGTAGTGATCACCGTCGCGCACCGCGGTCGTCTTGATCGAGGCCGCGTCGGACCCGGAGCCCGGCTCGGTCAAACAGAACGCCGCGATCATCTCGCCGCTCGCGAGCTTCGGGTAGTAGCGGCGCCTCTGCTCCTCGTTGCCGAGCAAGAGCAGGCCGCGCATGCCGATGGAGCTATGCGCGCCGACCGTGACCGCGACGGACGCGTCGTAGCTCGCGACCTCCTGGAGCGCGCGGGAGTACGCCTTGCTACCGAAGCCGAGGCCGCCGTGCTCCTCGGGGATGACGAAGCTGAAGAGGCCCGCCTCGCGCAGCTGCGCGATGAACTCCGGAGGGAACTCGCCCTTCTTGTCCCAGGTGACGAAGTCTTTTTCTCGGGGCTCGAAGAGCTGCTCGAGGGTCGAGAACACGGTCTCGAGCGTTTCCTTCTCGCTCTCGGGGAGGCGAGGGAAGGGCAAGATCATGTCCTCGAGGATCGTCCCCATGCACAGCGAGCGAATGAAGCTCTGATCGTTCTTTTCCACGACAATCAGCGTATCACGTCGATGCTCCGGGGGTAGCCCGGCCGGTGGTCCACGAGCCCCGTCACCGGGGGCCGGCGCGGCCGCGCATTCGACGCTAATATCCCGGCCATGCTCGAGCCGCGCCTGGTTCCACCACCGACCAAGCACCACGTCTCGGTCGCACGCTTGAGCCGCTACTGGTACGCGGCCTGCCGGTCACGAGACCTCGGCCGCAAGCCCATTCACCGCACGCTCCTCGGCATCCCGCTCGTGCTTTTTCGCTCGAGGAGCGAGGTGGGCGCGCTGCTCGATCGCTGTCCTCATCGCAATGTTCCGCTCTCGCTCGGACGGGTCGTGGACGGCGGACGCCTCGAGTGCCGCTACCACGGCTGGCAGTTCGACTGCTCCGGACGCTGCCGGCACGTGCCGGGGCGGAGCGACGACGACAACCCCGAACGCCGCGCCCCCGCCTGCGCCGTCCGGGAGAAAGACGGGTTCGTGTGGGTCTGGCCGGAGCTCGACGCGAAGCCGACCCGGGAGCTCGTCGGGGTCCCGCCGGTAGACGCGACCGCCGGGTACACCACGGTAGTACGCGAGGTGAGCGCGAAGGCCACGCTGCACGCCACCCTCGAGAACGCGCTCGACGTGCCGCACACCGCCTTCCTGCACCGCGGTCTCTTCCGGGGTTCGGGCGGGGTACGGCACGAGATCCGCGCCGTGCTGCGCCGGAACCATGAGTCTGCCGAAATCGAGTACGTGGGTGAGCCGCGCCCGGAGGGCCTGGTCGGGCGCCTGCTCTCGCCGAGCGGCGGCATGGTGGAGCACTGGGACCGCTTCTTCCTCCCTTCCATCGCTCAAGTGGAGTACCGGCTCGGCCGGGAGACGCATTTCCGCGTGACGGCCTTCGGCTCGCCCGTGAACGACTTCGAGACGCGCCTATTCGCGGTGGTCCAGTTCAAGACGCTCTTACCCGGGAGGGTGCTACGTCCGTTGCTCGAGCCGGTGGCGCTCGCCATCTTCGGGCAAGACAAGCGCATCCTCGCGGAGCAGAGCCGGAACATCGCCTTGTTCGGCGGAGAGCAGTTCATGTCTACCGAGCTCGATCTCATGGGGCCCGCCATGTGGAGGCTCCTGAAGCAGGCCGAGTCAGGAGAAGTCTCGACAGCCGGCGGCGGCGATCGCATGGTCGTCGAGAAGGAGACCCGGTTCTGGGCCTAGAGCATGCAAGCGACCGCCGTCGAACGAAACCGAATCCCGAGCTGGCTGAACCCGCTGCTGCTCGCGCTGACCGCGCTCTCGGTGCTGGTGCTGGTGGCTCTCCTGCCCCCCACGCGCGTCGACGTGGACGTGACACGCTTACCTGCCCTGAACGCGGGCCTGAACTCCGCGGCCACGCTCTGCCTCGTCGTCGGTTACGGGTTCATCCGGCGCGGTAACGTGCTCGCCCACCGGCGCTGCATGTCGTTCGCGTTCGGGCTCTCGGCCGCCTTCTTGGTCTCGTACCTGATCCACCACGCAGGCGCTGGCTCGGTGCCGTACAACGGGCCCGAATCGCTGCGGGGCCTGTACCGGCTCGTGCTCGTGCCGCACGTCATCCTCGCCGCAGCCGTCGTGCCGCTCGCCCTCGTCACCATTCGCCGCGGGCTGCGTGATCAGCGCCAGAATCATCGCAGGCTCGCGCGCATCACGCTGCCGATCTGGCTGTACGTCTCCGTGAGCGGCGTGGTCGTGTACTGGATGGTTTACCGGCTGGGCTAGCCGGCGCGTCAGAAGCGGAAGGAGCCGCCGAGCTCGAGCCGCTCGCGAGCGAAGCGCGCCTCGAGGCGCGTCGTCCGCGCCAGGCTTCGAAGCGTCAGGGGATCGAGCGGCGTGCGTTCGACGCGCGGTCGCAGGTTGTTGCCGAAGAGCACCCACCCGATGGGCATCGCGACGCCGCCCGCGATGCCGGCCCCGATGCCGAGCGGGCCGAGCCAGGGCGGAGTGTCGTCCTCGCATTCTTCGGCGTGGTCGCACTCCGAGAGCGAGCTCGAGTAGGCGATCACGCTCATCACCACGCCGGCGCCGAGCAGTACGCTGCCCGCGACGCCGAGCATGAGGCCGGTGGTGCGAGCCGTCTCATCGGGCGGCGTGATGAGCAGGCGCTCGGCTCGCCTGAGCTCGAGCTCGCGCGAGCCCGAGTCCGAGCCGAGCTCGATCACGGAGATCTCGTACTGACCGGGGCGAACGCTGGCGACGCACCCCACGCCACCACACTGCTCCTCGTCGGCGGGCGAGCCCAGCGGACGGATTCGCAGCGAGACACCCGGACGCGCTGGAACGAGCACGACATCGATGCGCCGCTCGCTCCACGGGGGGACGAGCTCCGGACGACCCGCTTGCTCGGGCTTGCGCCCGCCGCGGCCCTCGGTCCCCGGACGTACCGTGATGGGCGGCGAGGGCGGGGGTGCTCCGGCGCCGGAGGTGACCGAGGGGTCGTGAGCTCGAGTGGTTGGGTCAGGCGAGGCTTCGGGTGAGCTCGCAGGAGGAGGAGATTCCCTGGCCGGCTCTCGCGGAGCCGCTTCTTCCGGTTGCGCGGGTACCGGCGCCTCCGCCCAGAGCGCCCGAGTCGTGCCGAGCACCGCGCAGACGCCTGCCGTCGTCCGGAGCAGGCGCCCCAGGTTCTTCGAAGAGAGCCCCGGCATCGTCCAACGATGCCATATCGAATCCGTTCGCGGCACCGCGTGAGCAAACTCCCGCGGGCGCCCGAGATGGCAGAGTGTCTCGTCAGCCCCCTGGCCGGTGGTGATCTCGCGAGAGTGGCGCGAGAATGATCTCATCCACGCGCATGGAGTCGTCGCGGTCGAACCAGAAGCCCCTCGCGCGGGAGCGAGATCTTCCCAAGCAGGTCATGCTGGGACGCACGCTCCTCGGGCTCGCGGCCGCGCTCGCCCTCGTGCTGCTCTTGGGCGCGCGGAGCTGGGC
>JAEZYO010001017.1 GCA_023419055.1 Pseudomonadota bacterium
CCGCCCGTACACGTTCTCCCGCGTCCGTTCGACGAGGCCCAACACGCAAACTGGAGGTTGTTGGTTCGAATCCAACCCGGTTCCTCGGAACCCGTAGTTCAACGGCAGAACACCCCACTATTCATGGGTAAAATCCGATGGCTTCCTCACTCGGGCGCGGGAGGTCTTTTCGGCCGGAGGAGGGCGACGCCGTGGCGCGTCGAGCCCTCCTCCGGGCCACTCCTTTCTGTGGAGAGAGGCTCGATAGCGTGAGGCGCAGCAGGCGCAGAATCGAAGCCTCGGGCCTCGTGATAGATTCGACGATCGTTCGACGGTGAGACCATGACCACGTTTTCTTTGCGCGAAGCAGAGCTCGGTCCGGCCGAGAAGCTGCTCGACCTCTTGCTCAACGCGTCGGCGCACCTCTGGCATCACCGTCCGGGTTTCGATCTGGACGGCGTGTGGCACGCGCGGCGCGGAGCGAAGCCGGAGATTTTACGCCGGGGACTGCCGGTGAAGCCGGGCTTGTTCGTGCCGGCGGCGGCGGCGCTCTACGCGCGCTTGCTCGACCTCTACGGCGTGAACGTGGAGCTCGCGGCCCGCTTCGCGAGCTACGCGCTCAAGGAGACCGACTGGCGTGACCTGAAGGTGGCGTGCGCCGCCTTGATGCTCGTGCAGCAGCGCTCGGGTCAGCCGGTGCACGAGGACGACGGCAGCGTTGCGTTCTACGACGACGACTACCGCCGCGTCGGCGAGGCGATGCTGCTCCATTACGAGAAGAAGTCGCCGCGCATGTTGACGCCAAAGGCGGTGCTGCGCGTCGCGGAGCTCCTGGAAACGCCCCAGATCGCGGAGCTGAACCACATCGCCGGTTTCGGCGATCCCGCGTCGAAGAAGGCGCCGCTCGGGCGCTGGAAGCGCGCGGCCACGAAGTGGCTCGCCCTACGCGAGAAGAACCAGCCTCTGCTCGAGGGGCTGATCGCTGCAGGCTACAAGGAGACCATCAAGAAGATCGCGCGCAAGGCCGGCTACAAGCCGGAGAGCGAGCGCTTCTTCGCCCTGCTCGGCTGGAAGCAAAAGCAGGCCGAAGGTGGTCACCGCACGGTGGGGCTCGGAGAGCTCGTGCTCGAGAAGCGCGAGCGCTTCGACGGCCTGAGCGAAGCCGAAATCTGTGAGGCTATCGAGTCGCAGCGCCTGAAGTACAAGGACGTCGTCGGCCGGTTGCCGAAGGACATCGGGCTCACTCCCGCCATCATGGTGGCGCTCTTGCCCACGCTCTCGGATCGCGACCTGCGTATCATCACGCCGACGCTCGAGGATCTCGGGCTGATGGCGGAGCCTTCCATCCGTGAGCGCTGGGAAAGGGCCATGTTGACGGCGACCGATCAGCGCAGCCTGAACATCGCCAAGAACGTGAAGGACGAAGGGCTCAAGGCAAAGCTCGAAGAAGCTGCGGGTCACGCGGTCCAGGCTGCTGTTGCAGAGGCCACGCGCGAAGTGGACGTCAGGCTGCTTTTCCTTGTGGACAAGTCGGGCTCGATGAGCGGCGCCATCGAGCAGTCGATCGAGGCTTTGACGCGAATCCTGGCGGGTTTTCCCCCGGCGAAGGTGCACGTCGCGACCTTCGACACCATGGGCACGGTGCTCGTGCCCAAGGCGCCGACGCGCGCCGGAGTGCAGCACATGCTCTCCGGTATTCGCGCGGAAGGCGGGACGATTCACGGAGCGGCCGTACAGGCGATCCGCCGGAGCGGTGTCCGCTTCCCGGTGGACGCCCGCCTGATCGTCATCGTGGTTGGGGACGAGGCGGGCGAGGCAGGCACTGCCTTCGCGCAGGCGTTCCGCTCGGCGAGCTACGAGGTCGCGGCGTTCGCGCTGCTGCTCAACGTGGCGGTGACGCGCGGCGCGACCGTCCGTGAGGCGGCGAAGGCGCTCGACGTGCCGTGCAGCGAGATCAAGATCGAACAGTTCGACGATCCGTATCAGGTCCCGCGTGTCCTTCGCGCCCTGCTGGACGCTCCACGAGCGGCGAGCCCGAAGCAGTACGGCCTCGTCGAGAAGGTGATGGCCACGCCGTTGCTCGAGCTGCCGCGCGTATGACCCATGGACTACCGTAAGTTCCTGAATCGACGCGAGGAGCTCGTGCTCCCCTATTTCGGTGGGTATTCGGTTCACGCGCCCGGCCGCAAGTTGCGGCTGACCGAGCCCACCGTACGGGGTTTCTATCGCTTCGAAGTGACGGGCCGAAAGGCTCGTCCGCTCGAGCGAGTTCCCAGCCTGTCGCTCGACGACTATCCGGCGGTGCGCGGCCACGCAGCGAGCGGCTTCTTGTTCGAGAGCGGCAAGGTCGAACACGTGCTCGAAGTGCTCGACGGTGACCCTCCCCAGGAGCTCTCGCCCTGTGTCGCTCGGCGAGTGGACGGCGGGAGCGTGGTGCTCGAAGGAGTCGAGTTCGAAGGAGAAGCGGAGGACCATGCCCGTCGCGCGCTCGAGGACGAAGGTTCGATAGCGGGCGTGTCAGGAGCCGCAGCGTCGCTGCGCGCCGCGTACGCGTATGCTCTCGCGGTGCGCGTCGGGCGCCCTCTCGGCATCTCGGTCTCACCTCGTGAGCTCGCGCCGCGCGCGGCGCTGCTCTCTACCGCCGGGCGCGAGGCCGTGCTCGATGCGCTGAACGCGCTCGAGGAGCGGCGACGTCTGGAGCGGGTGCGGTTGGCGGCTCACGCGGCCGCACGCGGCAAGAATCCCCGTCCAGCGACCTGGGTCCCTCGCCGCACGCGCGAGAAGAGCCCGTTCGATCGCGCGCTCGACGCGCTCGATGCGGCGGGGGCGAGCCTGCTCGACGCTCGGCTCACACAGGTGGGGCTCGACGTGACTTGGCGCTTTCTTTCCCAGCGGATCGTAAGCTTGGTAGACCCGATGAC
>JAEZYO010001029.1 GCA_023419055.1 Pseudomonadota bacterium
CCGGGTCGAGCCCCTCGCCGGTGTCGTGCACCTCGAATACGGCGTGGTCGCCGTCGCGGCGGCACGAGACGTCGATCCGCCCCCCCTCGGGCGTGAACTTCACGGCGTTCGACAGCAGGTTCCAGACCACTTGCTGCAGGCGTTGAGCGTCACCGAGAACCGGGGCGCCCCCCTCCAGCGCGATGTCGAGCCTCACGCCCTTCGTCTCGGCGACCGGGCGAACGGTATCGATCGCGCTCGCGACCACACCCGCGAGGTCGACGAGCTGTCGCTCGAGCACGAGCTTGCCGGACATGATCCTGCTCACGTCCAGAAGATCGTCGATGAGCTGAGCCTGGGCTCGCGCGTTGCGCTCCACGATCTCGAGCGCGTGGCGCGCCTTCTCGGGGGGGAGCGAGGTGCCGTTCAAGAGATGGATCCAGCCGAGCATGGCCGTGAGCGGCGTGCGAAGTTCATGGCTCACCGTGGCCAGAAATTCGTCCTTCAGGCGATTGGCCTCTTCCGCGAGAGAGCGCGCAGCCTTCTCCTTGCTGAGGAGCTCGGCGCGCTCGCGCTCCGCGGCCTTCTGCGCGCGGAGGTCGCGCGTGATGGTGGCGAGCGCCGTGATGCGCCCGGACGGGTCGGGTAGCCCGAAAATGGCGTAAAGTACCGGGATTTCTTCGCCGGTCTGAAAATGGCGAAACAGCATTTCGCCCTGCCAGTAGCCTTCACGGAGGGCCGCGGCGATCACGTCGTCGAGCACGGTGCCGCGCTGCTGCTCGACGAAGTAGTCGGCGACCTTCGTCTGCAGCGCAGCGGTGCGGTCGGGCAGGCCCACCAAACGGAGCCCTGCTTCGTTCAAGAACAGCGGGTCCCCGTTCAGGCTCGCGATTCCGATGAAATCTCGGCTCTCGTCGAGCACGCGTGCGAGCCGGAGCAGCTCGATCTCCGCGCGCTTGCGCTCGGTGATGTCGATCATGCCTCCGACGAAGCGGCGGGCCCGGCCACCTGCGTCGAACGAGGCCTGGCCTTTCACCTCCACCCAGCGTTCGGGCTGCCCTGGCGCGACGGTGCGAAACTCGTCGGAGTATTTACCGCCCTGCTCACCGGCGAGCGCTCGATTCAACGCTTCACGGACTCGCGGGAGATCGGCCGGGTGAACGCGACCGAGCAGCTCCTCGGTGGTCGGCGCCGTTTGGCCTTCGAAGCCGAACAACGAGAGGGCGCGATCATCTACGTGAAACTCGCCACCCGGCAGGTCGATCTCCCAGGTGCCGGCCGCCGACGCCGCGACGACGCTGCGGAAGCGCTCCTCGCTCTTTCGCAGGGCGTCTTCGGCCCGCTTCTGCTGGGTGATGTCGTACCCGTGAACGAGGACGCCGAGCGCCCGGCGGTCCGTATCGAAGACGGGTTGATAGACGAAATCCACGAAGACGGTGTCCGGCGTCGCGCCGGGAGAGTTCTGGAGCTCGACCCGCATGGCGCGACCGACGAAGGGCTCGCCGCTCTCGAGCACCTGCCGCAAGAGCGCCTCGTAGACCTGCTGCGAGAGCTCGGGCAGCGCCTCGCGGATGGGCTTGCCGAGGATCGCGCGATGCCCGACGAGCTGAAAGTAGGCGGCGTTGGCGAACTCGAACACGAGCTCGGGACCGCGCAGGAAGCAGACGAACCCGGGCGCCTGGGCGAAGATCTGCTTGAGCTCGCGCAGGCTCGCGTCGAGCGCGACGTTCTGCTCCTGCACCCGTTCGGCCCTGCCGAGGATGCCAGCCTCCACGAGCGCGGTGCGGGGGTCGAGGTGGTCCCGATTCTCGAGGAGCCCGGTGACGTCGACGGTGTGTTGCAGGACGAACTCCACCTCGCCCGCCTCGTCCAGCAGCGGAGTGTGGGTGGCGCTCCAGATCAAGTCCTCGTAGTGACGTTCCGGACCGCTGCCGACCGCGATGCGATACGGGATCAAGGGCAAGAAGTCGGGCTCCTTCGTCCGTATCACTCGCTCGAGTGAGTTCTTCAGACGCAGCAAGCTGTCGTTGTTGGGATCGTCGGGGTCGTGAGGGAAGACGTCGATCACCCGGCGCCCGAGCAAGTCCTCGAGCTTGCTCTGGGTCACGTTCAGGTACGCGGCGTTCGCTGCCACGTAGCGGAGCTCGCGATCCACCACCATGTAGGGGTTCGGGGTGGCCGCGAAGATCGCTCGAAAGTCCGGCGCCGTGCGCATGCGAGCCCAAATCTAAGGCTAGCGTGCAGGTTCGCCCAGCCGCGAGACGAACGCGTTCGCCCGAGCTTGGGGCACTTTTGCAGGCGCGGGGAAGGAAGCAACGCCCCGGAGTGACTCCGAGTCCGTGCTAGTGCCGAACGGGCGGCACGAGCGGAGTCAGCGGCGAGAGACCCGGTCGAACGTCTGCAGGCGCAGGGCCTCGGCGAGCGTGCGTGGCTTCTCTCGACAGCGAGTGAGCAGCGATTCTGGTACCTCTGCCTGACGCCAGGCCGCTTCTTCCCGCGCCGAGGCGGCGCAGCGCGGCCCGAAGCGCTGGAGCTCGTAGTCCACGGCTTCTACCGCCTCTTCGAGCCGCGAAAAGCGATCCATGACTCGCCCGTCGAGCGACACCTCCCAGACTTTTCCGCGGCCCCCGCGCTTGAGGACGAGCGCCTCGCTCTGCCGCTCGGGCCAGCGCTGGAAGTGCAAGCCGACGCCGTGACGCCCGAGCGAGAACCACGCGTTACCCGAGATCGCGCGCACCTCCGCGTCCGTCGCGAGCGTGAGGGGGTCGAAGCTCTTCGCGCGATCCTGAATCTCGGACAGGGTGAGCGCGCCGGCCTCGAGCTCGAAACCTGGCCGATCGAAGACGATGTCGTCCCAAACGCGTTTCGCCTCGCTGACGTCGCCGCCTCGGAGGTCGAGATCCCGAGGCGCGCCGAAGAGGGAGGGCAGGGTGCAGAGGCTCAGGTTCGAGAGGTCGACGAAGTCGAGGATCAGGCAATCCTTCTTGCCCGGAAAGAGGCGCGTGCCGCGCCCGACGCACTGCGCGTAGAGGCCCGCCGAGCGCGTCGGTCTCGCCATGGCGACGCACGAGACGCCGGGATCGTCGAAGCCCTCGGTCAGGACGCCGACGTTGGTGAGCACGTGCGTGACCCCGGTTCGAAACTCATCGAGCGCTCGCGCGCGCGCCTCGCTCGAAAGCGAGCCGTGAACCAGACCTGCAGGCACCCCGAGCGCGTTCAGCGAGCGGGCGAGGTTACGAGCGTGATTGATGGTGACGCAGAAGGCGATGGTCCGTCGGTCCCGAGCGAGCTCCTGAATCGAGCGGGCGACGAGCGCGTTCCTCTCCTCGATGTCGACGGCCTCCGCGAGCTCCTCTTCCGCGAAGTCCTGGCCGGTCGTGGAGAGGCCGCGCAAATCGGCCTCCGTGGTGATCCGGAACCCGCGCAGCGGTGAGAGAAAGCCGTCGTCGATCAGCTCGGGCAAGCTGCGCGAGTAGACGATGCGCTCGAAAATATCGTCGAGACCGCGCCCGTCGCCGCGCTCGGTCGTGGCCGTGAAGCCGAGCAAGGTCCCGGTGAAGCCGGGCTCGAAGACGCCGAGCTGCCTGAGCACGCGCTGGTTGTCCTCCGCGGCCGCGTGGTGGCACTCGTCGTAGATCACGAGCCCGACGTCGCGATCGCGCATGACGCGCGCGAGCCTCGCCTCGTAGAGGGAGCGGATCGAGCACACGAGCACGCGCGCGGCTTCGGACGCTCGCTCCGCGCCGCGTTCGACCGCGACCACCCGGTCGCCCCCGAGAGCGCGCTCGAGCTTGTCCCTGGCCTGGTCGATCAGCTCCTCTCGATGGGCGAGCACCAGCACCTGCCGTCGCGCCATGCGGGCGAGCTCGGAGAAGATGACCGTCTTCCCGGCCCCGGTGGGCAGGCTCACGAGCATGCGCCGAGTTCCGGAGCGGCGCGCCGCGAGCACTGCCTCGACGGCTTCGCGTTGATATGGGCGCAGCGCGACCACCGCGGGACGCTACTCGAGGTGGAAACGTTGTCAAACCTCTAGGTGCTCGAGTCCTGCAGCCGGCTGCGGGCGATCTCGACCAGCTCTTCCTCGAGGTTCACGTAGGCGACGCACGTAAACTCCTCGATCTCGATCTCGTGGTAGCTGTGCTCCCGTTCGACGAGCGACGCTACCCGGTACCATCGCCCCGTGCTCCGGGATGGGTCGGGCTCGAGCTCCAGAACCTGTCCAGCCTCCAAGGCCTTGACGAGCTCGGTCGCGCACACGCCGTCGCGGCTCGCGTGCTCCATCTCGTGCACCTGCTTGCCGGCGTTCGTGATGTGCGTGTCGACGTAGCGCTCGATCGCGAGGAGCGGCTTTCCGTTGAGGGTGAATCGAACCAGGTACTGCTCCCCGAAGTAGGAGGCGAGGTACGACTCTTCGTCGAAGCGGTATCCGCTCCACACGAGCTCCACCCGAAGGGTGGTGCCTTGAACGGGGAGCGAGGCCCGACCGCGGCTACCGGTCTCCTTCCAGTACCGGGCTAGGTTCGCCCCCCCCGGGTAACCCGCCTCCTCGCTCATGAAAACGAGAGTAATGCCGCTCTACGGGTGAGACAACGGAAGTCCCCGAGTTTCGGGGTGATAGCTCACCACGAGGGTGTGGACTCCCTGTGATCGAATCGCCAGAGGCCGCTTTCGGAGGCAGCAGCCGGGAGACGATTTGCCATCGTACGTCGCGTCTTTCAGATTTGGCGGGCAACGATGAACGGCTTCGTCTTGGCTACGCTGGGGATCTGGTCGGCTTCAGTGCTCTTCACGCTCCTCAAGCGCCGTGGTCGCTTCGTGATCGCGATCGCCGTCATCGGCGGCATCCAGGGGTTGCTCTCGATTGCGGTCGTGCCGCGCCTCGGTTGGCCCGTGCCGCTCACGGTCGCTCTCCAGCTCGCGGCCTACGTTCCGCTCCTGCGCCTCCGCACCCGCGGGCTACGGCCACCGCTCTATCACGCGCTCGTGAGCTTGCCCGGTGCCTGGTGGGTGGCCGGCACGCTGCTCAGCTTGCCCTGGGCGATCTCGATCGCCATCGGTCATCCGCTGCCGTTCGGTTGGCTCCCGTTCGTGATCGCCGCGGTCGGCTTCGCGGACTCCCTGATCCGCGAGGAGGAGATCGTGGACGTGGTGCTCGACGGTTCGCCTGCCGCGGCTGCGCCCGAGCGTCACCTGTCGACGAGTGAAGCGCGCGTCGAGCGACCTCTCAAAGTCGTGCAGATCACCGATCCCCACCTCGGGCCGTTCATGTCGGAGGCGCGCCTGCGCCGGATCTGTGAGCGCGCCGTCGCGCGTGAACCGGACCTCATCGTCCTCACTGGGGACCTTCTCACGATCGAGTCGAACGCGGACAAGGGCGCGCTCACGCGCGCGCTTCAGCCGCTCGCGCGAGCGAGCGGGCGCTGCTTCGCGTGCCTCGGCAACCACGACTACGAGGCGCTCGACGTGGTGCGTTCGGCCCTGGCGGCGGCGGGCGTGAAGCTCCTGGTCGACGAGGCGGCGTGCGTCGAGACACCGGCGGGCCCGGTGCAAGTGTTGGGAGTGGACTTCCGCTGGCAAGACAGGAGCGCCCACCTCGCCGAGGTCTGCGCGCTGAACCCGAGGAAGCCCGGGTTCTTGCGCCTCGTGCTGCTGCACGACCCCGGAGCCTTCCACCACCTCCCCGAAGGCGAGGGAGATCTCGTGCTCTCCGGGCACACGCACGGCGGCCAGGTCGGGCTCCTGCGGCTCGGCTTGCCGCACACCATCCTCTCCGCGATGACGTCCATTCCGGACCACGGGCTCTGGGCCCGAGGGCGCGACCGCCTGTACGTCCACCGCGGCACCGGACACTACGGATTTCCGCTTCGCGTCGGTGTCCCCGCGGAACACAGCCTGCTCCAGATCCACCTCGCGCGAGAGGGCGCCGCGGGCTGAGGTCAGGGAGGCTCCCCATGCTGACGCGGCCCGTTCCGAAAACCGGCGAAGAGCTACCGGTAGTCGGCCTCGGCACCTGGCAGACCTTCGACGTCGGCTCGAGTGAGCGCGAGCGCGCTCCGCTTCGAAAGGTGGTCGAGACCTGGCTCGCCCAGGGCGGGCGAGTGATCGACTCGTCTCCCATGTACGGCCGCGCGGAAGCGGTGGCCGGCGAGCTCCTCGCCGTCATGCCGGAGCCGGCCTTCGTTGCCACCAAGGTCTGGACCACGGGGAGGCAAGCGGGCATCGAGCAGATGGAGCAGTCGTTTCGCCGCTTGCGAGTCGAGCGAATGGACCTGCTCCAGGTGCACAATCTGGTGGACGTGCGGACGCACCTGCCCACCCTTCGGGCTTGGAAGGAGGCGGGTAAGGTTCGCTACGTCGGGGTCACTCACTACGCGCGGAGCGCCTTCGACGAGCTCGAGCGGTGGATACGAAGTGGAGAGATCGACTTCGTGCAGCTCCCGTACAACCTCGCGGATCGCGCCGCAGAGGCGCGCCTGTTGCCCGCGGCGCGTGACACCGGCACCGCCGTGCTCGTGATGCGCCCCTTCGG
>JAEZYO010001043.1 GCA_023419055.1 Pseudomonadota bacterium
GTGCTCGCCACCACCTTCTCGGTCCTGAACAAGCTGTTCGACGTGCTGCCGGAGATCTTGATCGGCGTGGCTGTCGACGTCGTGGTCAGCCGCAAGCAGTCGTTCTTGGCGCGGATGGGCGTGGTGGAGCCGCGCGACCAGATCTGGCTGCTCGCCGCGCTCACGGTCGCGGTCTGGGTGTTCGAGTCCGTGTTCGAGTACCTGTACGCGCTGCGCTGGCGGAACCTGGCGCAGGACGTCCAGCACGATCTTCGAATGGACGCGTACCGTCACGTCCAGCGCCTCGAGCTCGCCTGGTTCGAGCAGCGCAAGACGGGGAACTTGATGAGCGTCTTGAGCGACGACATCAATCAGCTCGAGCGCTTCTTGAACGGCGGCGCGAACGATCTCGTTCAGATCGTGACGGGCACGCTGCTCGTCTGCGGCGTGTTCTTCGCGCTGTCGCCGGGGATCGCCGGGCTCTCGCTGCTCCCGATCCCGCTCATCGCTTACGGCGCGTTCTGGTTTCAGAGCCGCCTGCAGCGCCGCTACGCGAGGGTGCGCGAGAGCGCGGGCGCGCTGAATGCCCGCCTGAACAACAACCTGCTCGGCATCGCCACCATCAAGGCCTACGCCGCGGAGGACGACGAGGCCGCTCGCATCGAGGAGGCGTCGAACGCCTACCGCGCGTCGAACGGCGAGGCGATCCGCTTCTCGGCCGCGATCACTCCCGTGATTCGCATGGCCATTCTCGCCGGCTTTACGGTCACCTTGCTCTACGGCGGCTTCCTGGCGCTCGACGGGCGCATCGGCGTCGGCAGCTACTCGGTGCTCGTCTACCTGACACAGCGCCTGCTCTGGCCGATGACGCGGCTCGCGGACATGACCGACCTCTATCAGCGCTCGATGGCGTCGGTCGATCGCGTGATGGACCTGCTCGAGACCAAGATCGGCATCGACTACTCCGGCAAGGCGCTCCCTGCCGCCGACGTGGCGGGCAACATCGTGCTCGACGACGTGAGCTTCGCTTACGGCGAGAGCCCGACCCTCGACCGGGTCTCGCTCACGCTGCCCGCGGGAAAGACCAGCGCCTTCGTCGGCAGCACTGGCGGAGGGAAGAGCACCTTGCTCAAGCTCTTGCTGCGGTTCTACGAGCCGAAGTCGGGCCGGATCGAGCTCGACGGGCGACCGCTGAACGGCCTCGCGCTGAAGGATTTGCGCCGGAACCTGGGCTACGTCGCGCAGGAGCCCTTCTTGACCGACGCGAGCGTGGCCGAGAACATCGCCTACGGTCTCGGCGACGTTCCGCGCGAGCGCATCGTGCGCGCGGCGCAGGCCGCCGAGGCGCACGAGTTCATCCAGGCCTTGCCGCAGGGCTACGATACCGAGGTGGGTGAGCGCGGGCAGCGGCTCTCGGGAGGCCAGCGGCAGCGCATCGCGCTCGCGCGCGCGATCGTGCGGGATCCGCGCGTCCTGCTGCTCGACGAGGCGACGAGCGCGGTCGACAACGAGACCGAAGCGGCGATCCAGCGCTCGCTCGAGCGGCTCGTCGTCGGGCGCACGAGCGTGATCGTCGCGCACCGGCTCTCGACGGTGCGACACGCCGACGTGATTCACGTCGTCTCGGGTGGCCGAATCGTCGAGTCCGGTAGTCACGAGGAGCTCCTGGCGCGCGGCGGCCAGTACGCGGCGCTCTTCCGGCTACAGACGGGTGAGGCCGTTCCGTCGCGCGCGCTGCCGACCGCTTCGTGATGCTCGTGCGAACGCTCGCTCACGCGAGACGTTGCAAGAGCGAGTGGCGACTTTTGAGCCACTTGACGCGCCGTAGCGCGAGCCCCAGGCACGTCACCGTGTAACGTCGTGCGCCGGGCGCGGCCGGGCCGAGCGCAGTTTCGTCGAGGCGCGAGCACGGCTCACCTTTTTGGGTGACGGCGCGCCCTTTTCGGTGAGGCGACCACCAACGCGACGGTCGTCGGGCTGGCCGACTCAGTCGCATCGCGTGCGCTCTGCGTGCTCGTCGATCATCGCTGGCGGCCGATTAATGCCGCGCTGCCTGCAGCGACAGAAAATGAATGCGACACGAGTGAAGGTCGGCGGAGCCCGGGACTCTAAAGAGCCTGAAGGTACCCGAACACCGGGTCCCTGGAGGGCACGATGGAAAATCGCCGTTCAATCATGCGCATATCGAAAGCACTGTTGTCGCTCGCCTTGCCGCTCCTCGTAGCGTGCTCGAGCGCGCCCAACTCGAACGAGTCGGAGAGCATCACTGGAACGCTCGTCAAGAGCATCGGCCGCAACACCGACGGGAGCACTCGCATCGACTACCAGTTGAAGTCGAACAAGCAGTGGATCCGCCTGGTTGGGGACCCGGCGGTGCTCGAAAGCCGGCAGCCGAACACCCGAGTCACCGTGAAGGGGCGGCTCTCCGACAACGGAGAGCAACTGGCCGTGGAAGCGCTGCTCGACGAGTCGGCCGGCGCAGAAGGTGACATTACGGGTCAGGTGAGCGAAGCGCTGAGCTCGAGCGCACCGAAGGGCAAGGTCGCGATCTTCCTGGTCAAAGATCGGTCGTTCAGCCAGGACCCGTACTCCGTGCAGGACGTGCACGACACGATCCTCGGCAACGGCCCGCGCTCCACGAAGAGCTTCTTCGCGGAGAACTCGTACGGCCAGTTCAACCTGACCGGCGACATCTACGGCTGGTACGAAGCCGACATCACCACCTGCGATCAGTACTCGCCATACGCGGTGGCGAGCCAGATCCAGCAGCAGGCGGCGGCCGAAGACGGCTTCGTCACCGACGACTACCGGCACGCGATCACGATCTTCGCGCCGACCGGTGCGCCTTGCTTCCTGGCGCAGGGCACGTTCGGAGCGCCGGACGGCGTCGGCGAGAGCTGGTCGTACTACAACTCGGCGAACGCGATGGAGCACGAGATCGGTCACAATCTCGGGCTTCATCACGCGAACTCTCTCTCGTGCAGGGACCCCGAGTTCCAGTTCGTGCCGTACAGCAGCTCGTGTGAGATGCAGGAGTACAACGACCCGTTCGACGGCATGGGCTACGAGGGCTACTACTTCCAGTGGAACTCGTACTCGAAGTCGCTCCAGGGTTGGCTCCCGCCGGAGCGGCAGCAGCGCGTCACCACGGCTGGCACCTTTACGATCACGCCGATCGAGACCGCGGTCCCGAACTCGATCCAGAGCCTGGTCATCGAGACGCCGATCCCGGGTGAGCTCCTGCACGTGGAGATGCGGAAGCAGTACGGCGCCTTCGACAGCGAGGCGCGCTTCGAAGGAGCGGTGCTCGTTCGACGCGTGAGCGAGCCTGGTCTCTACAACTACACCCACCTGCTCGACATGTCGGCGGACGGGGACATCGCGAACCCGAGCTTGTCGGTGGGGCAGGTGTACGAAGATCCCGCCTACGGCATCTCGATCGAGCTCGTCTCGCGCAGCGCGACCGAGGCGGTCGTGAGCGTGTCCTATGGCGGCGCGAGCTGCGGCGACGAGATCCAGAACGGCACCGAGACGGGCGTCGACTGCGGCGGGCTCTGCGCGCCGTGCGCCGGCACCTGCACCGCAGCGACGGCGCTGGATCTCGGGCAGCGCAACACCGCGACGTCGGTGCCGAGCAACGCCTGCGTCAAGGTGAGCCAGTTCCCGAGCTGGTGGATGTTCACGAACGGCTCGGTGACGCTGCAGTCGGGTACGGGTTCGTTCCCGGTCTCGGCGACGTACAGCAACGCCTGCAACGGCGCGGAAGGGGCGTTCACCTTCAACAGCGCGTGGCAGTCGCAGCCCATCGGTAACTACCTGACGGGGTGCGAGGCAGTGATCCAGCTCGAAGGCGACGGGTCGCCTCTGCAACTCACCTGGTGGTGAGTCGGACTCGGCCGGGCAGGGCTTTCATTCGAGAGCTCTGCCCGGCGCGGCTCGAGCCGTTCGGAATCGGAATCTGCCGGAGGGATTGAAGAAGAAGTCGTCCGAGTGGGGAGGGCTTCGCGTAAGCTGGGGAATGGTTCGCGGGCCATCGACGAGAGCCTTCGCGCGCGGGTGCTAGATCTCCGTAACGTGGCGGACACGAGACTCCGCCTGAAAGGATCGGAGCTCCTCATGAAGCCGCGCGTTACCGTCCTCACCTTGGCGGTTTATGACCTCGAACGAGCCGTCGTTTTTTATCGTGATGGGTTGGGTTTTCTGACCGACGGCATCGTCGGCACTGAGTTCGAGCACGGCGCCGTGGCGTTCTTCGAGCTCGAGGGCGGCCTCCGGCTCGCGCTCTGGCCGCGATCGAGCATCGCCGCCGACACGGGCCTCCCGATGAGCCCACCCAGCGCGACCGAGTTCACGCTGGGTCACAACGTGGCCTCGAGAGAAGAAGTGGACGCGGTGATGGAGCGAGCGGGGAGAGCGGGAGCCAAGATCATCAAGCCTGCGCAGGGCACCTTCTGGGGCGGCTACGCGGGCTACTTTCAGGATCCGGACGGTCACGTCTGGGAGATCGCCTACAACCCGAACTTCTGAGCGCGTGCTGGCCGGCTCAGGCGCTCGCCGAGTGGCAGCCGTGATCTCGCATCGGGAACCGACACCTCACGGGTAATGCTCCGTAATGGGCTGCCGTAACGAGGGTGGTAGGTTCGAACGATGTATCGCTGGATCATTCTTTCGCTGTCGGTCACGTCGGTCCTAGGGTGCGCTTCGGATGGGGATGATGGGGCGCCGGGCGCTGCCGCTCCGGTGAGCCTCCTCGATAGCGAGGTCGTCGCACCTGGAGACGCCGAGTGCAGCGCGGGCGGTGTGCGGATCTTCGTCGGCACGGACGAAGACGGCGACGGCGCCCTCGCCGAAGACGAACGTCGAACGAGTCAGGTCCTCTGTAACGGCGCGGCGGGCCCGACCGGGCAAGACGGGGAACCAGGCTCTGACGGAGACGACGGAGACGACGGAGACGACGGTGTGGGCAGCCCGGGTGAGTCCGGTGAGGACGGCGACGACATCAGCGCAGAGAGTGAGCCACCTGGGGACAACTGCGAAGCAGGTGGTTTCGAGATCTTCCAGAACGGAGTCTCTCTGGGCTTCGTGTGCGCCGGTGTAGACGGGGAAGCTGGCTCGTCCGAGCCCGACGCTTACGTCGACGGGCAGGACGCCTCGTGCAGCGACAGCCAGCGCGGCACGAAGGACATCCCGAATTGCACCGTCTCGGCGGCCCTCTACTACGCGGCCTGGGGCGGCAGCGTTCACGTGGCGGACGGAACTTACGCCGAGGCGCTCGTCCTGACGCGCCCGGTCTCCCTGCTGGGAGGCTACGACGCTGATTGGACGAGAAACCTCTCTCCCGATCCCGCCGTGCGCGGCGCCGTGATCACCGCACCTGCGGCGACCAAGTCCGCCGTCACGATCGACGTCTCGGCGGCCAACGTGACGATAGACGGCTTCCGTATCTCGGGTTGGACCGACGCGGCCGCCGACTTCGGCGCCGCTGCCGTGTTGGTGAACGGTAGCGTCACGCTCTCTCGCAACGATCTCCATGCCGGGGCGCATCGAGAAGCCATGGCCCAAGCCATCTTCGTCAATGGGTCGGGGGCGATCTTCGCGAGCGGTAACCGCATCGACGGCGGAGCCTCGGACTATCCCTTCAACGTGGCGACGCGTGGTCTCTACATCGGCTCCCCGAGTGCAGTGCTCGTCAACAACCTGATCCTCTCCGGCTCCTCGACGAGGGGGAGCTCGGTCGGCGTTTACGTCGGCGCGAGCGGCCTCGTGGCCGTCAACAACACGATCGTCGGCGGCAACAGCGAGATCGCCGGAGCCGACGGCTCGCAGGGCGTCTTTGCGGTCGCGGCGAGCGGAACTTCGAGCCTGTGGATGAACAACCAGTTCGTGCTCGGGACCAGCGCTCTTGCGAACCAGCGCGCTCACTTTCAAGCCAGTGCTTCCGAGATCGTGCTCCTCCGGAACAACCTGTTCGACGGTTCGTCGCCGAGCGCGAACGAGGGTTACGTCAACCTCTACGACTCCGGCTCGGGCACCTTCAAGACGAAGTCGGACGTGAGCATGCTGGGCGGCGCCTGCACCGTCTGGCCAGCGAGCGCCGGGTGCTCGGCTGATTCTGCGGACAACTTCGACGCCGACCCGCTCTTCACGAACGCGGCTGCTGGCGACTACTCTCCTTCTGCCGGGAGCCCGAACACGACCAACGCCATGAGCGCCGAGGACATCGAAACTCAGTGCCTCGCATGGCAGAGCTCGACGTGGTGTAGCGCGCTCGAGGCAGCGCTCTCGTCGGACTATCGCGGGGTGGCTCGCGAGAGCGCACCCGACGTCGGAGCCTTCGAGGCGCAGGCGGCACCGTGAAGGCGCCGAGAGTGGTTGACTGCACGCGACCGCCGTCGCGAGGCTCTCAAAGCTCGGGCCGGAAACCCGAACCCGCTGATTCGGCCGGCGGCGTTCTCGACTGCACGACATCCCCGCTGACCTGGAGGTGCCACCTGGCAGCTTCGTCGGCCGTGATACCGAAGACGAAGCTGAGGATCCCCAACCCCGCCATGGCGCCCCCGGACGCGAGGAACGCCGTTCCGAGGCGGTCGTTGTTCAGGCTCGCACCCACCGCCACCAGCGCACCGCCCGTGAGCCCGAGCCCCCAACCCGCGAGTTGCAAGCGCGCGGACCTTCGTGAGAGCCAGCGTCGTACTCCGTGGCCCGGATTCGAAGGTTGGTCACCGCGTCGCCGCGGCTCGCCTCGACGAATCTGTCCAGATCGGACTCGAGGCGAAGCTCCGCCAGCTGCGAGTCGTGCCGCGGTGCAGCCACGGTCTTCTCGAAGCTGAACGAGTTCTTCACCGAGTACTTCTGCTCGGTCACGATGGCCCCGCTAGGGTCCACGTATTCTGCCGACGCCGACACGGGGTAGCGTGTTTCGAGAGGCGGCACGACCACGACGTTCTTCGTGGTGTAGCAGCCGCTCAGCAGCAACGCGAAGCCGAGGAGAGCTCGAGCGGAAGCTTTCGACCTCATCGGCGCGCGGTGCCTTCCAGCGTGAGTTCGCGCACGGAGCGCGTCTGCGCGGCCTTGATGGAATCGACGGCGGTGAACACGGCGCGCTCGAGTTGCACCCAGCGATCCGAGCGTCGTACCTGAGCCGCGAGCTTGGTCGACGCGGAGAGCTCGGATTGCTCCCTTTCTCGCAGCCTGCCCCTCACCACGATATTGCTGGTGGAGTAGCCGTAGTGCGTCTCCGATCGACTGGTACCGCTGTGGGCCTCGAGCTTCCGGCCCCCTCCGGAAGCGTTGGTGCGGGAGAGCATGACGGGGTAGTCGGCCCCGCTCGCCTCGATCGTGAACAGGTCTCGGGGCAAGGCTCCGCCACCGCAACCGACGAGCGAGACACTCGCCACCAGGAACCACGTCGCGTACACCTTCATTGTCGCACTCCCAGACCGAGCCCGAACCGAATCAGCGCGGAATGATGCTGACATGCGGAGTCCCTGTCAACGGCTCACGAGGAGACCTTTGTCCGCTCGAGCGTGGTCGAAGCAGCGGATTCATCACCCTGGGTACTTACCTTCAGTAGATGCGGCCGTCGGCCAGACGAATGCGGAGCCTCTTCGGCATGGGACCGGCTGTCCGCACCAGCCAACAGAGCCCGTCGCGCTCGACCGTGACGGCGTCGGGGAGGGGTTCGGTGCAGCGAGTCAGATCGATGCCACGCTGGTGCGCGCCTTCCAGTTCGACCGGCCCTTCGAGCCCATAGGAGCCCAAGCGCCCGAGGTAGTCGGCGAGCTCGGGATCATCGGCCTTTCGGGCAAGCGCTTCGTGCTGCGCGATGCTCGCGACCACCTCACGAAACGCGTCGCGCCCCGCGGCCGTACCGGCGGTGTCGCGCGCCCAATGACGGACGATGCCGAGGATGTACTCACGCTTCGGGCAGGAGGGCTCTCGCGCGATCTCGAGTAGCGCGGGGATGAACGGCTCGTCCATCAGCGCGAGATCCTCGTCCTCGCTGCTGATGAGCCAGGTGTTGGTGTACGCCCAGAGGCGTAGCGCTTCGTGACTCCACGTCTGCGGCGAGCCGTCGGCCCACTCGGCGAGCCCCGTGCCCACGAGGTGGTCCCAGAGGCGCCCGAACGCGGGGATGAAATCGTCCGGCGCGCGCGAGGCGGTCGCTCCTTCCCACGACGACGGAGTGACGCGGCCTGCTTCGATGGCCTCACGCACCGTTCGAAGCAACGCTCGATTCGACGGGTCGGAGCTCAAGCGCCGGTGCAGGGCCTCTGCGTCGAAGCCCGGCGGTCGAGCAAACGGTACGAAGCTTCGAAGCGCTTCCTCGAGGGTCATCGACTCGCGACACTAGCCCGGTCGATGATGCCCGCATCATCAAACCGGCTCGCGAGCATCGGCATTGACGAGCTCCGGTGCAAGAGCCCCCTGCTGCGTGGTGGGGCTTCAGACCCGATGAAACGCGGTGCGGTGCGGGCAGATCTTTCCGGAGCCGGGTGAACTTTTCCTCGCGGAGTCAAACGAGAGAGTCGGTGCCATAGTCCGGACCAAAGTAGGGACTGCGCGGCAAACTTGGCGTCTGGTGAGCGCGGCCGCGGCCTGGGGAGACCGACGATGACGAGGCGAGTAAACCGAAGAATCTTTCTCCGAGGTCTCGGGGGCGCGTGCGTGGCAGCGCCCTTTCTGGGGTCGCTGCTCGACCGGCGAGTGGCAGCGCAGCCGGCGCCGTCACCCAAGCGCCTGATCGTGATGTTCACGCACTACGGCTGCATCACGAACCGGTTCTTCCCCGCGAAGTCGCACGGGCCGCTCGGCGCGACGGATCTGGAGCCGACGACGCTCAAACACCTGATCCCGTACGTCGACAAGCTGCTCATGCCGCGCGGTATCCGAGCGATGAACGAGTGGACCCCCGAGCTCCTTCGCGGACAGGGCAATGATCGTCATTTGCAGGTGTTGGGCTCGTACTTCACGTGTGAGCCAGTGACGCCCAACACCGACAATCCGTTCGATTTCGCGCAGGAGACGAAGTTCAACGCGAAGCCGATGGGCCCCTCGCTGGACCACGTGATCGCTCGACAGCTCACTCCGGGGCGTCCTCCGCTCTACGCGCGGGTGGGGAACGGAACTTACGCTCCGTCGTCGACGATCTCGTACTCGGCCGCCGAGACCGTTCATCAGGGCTACGGCAAGCCGAACGAGATCTTCGCGAGCATCACGGGTTTGCTGGACGACGGTGGCTCGCTGTCTCCGGACACGTACCAGGCCTATCGCGGCAGGAGCGTGATCGACCTCGTGAAAGACGACCTCGAGACCCTCGAGCGCTTCGATATGAGCAAGTCCGACAGGAACAAGCTCGAGGCGTGGAAGTCGCTTCTTCACGAAACCGGTACCATCATCGCTTCGGCGCAGTGCAGCGCCGAGGCGGATGCGCTCTACGAGCCCTCACTGACCTTCCGGAGCGGTCCCACGGATACCGAGAGCGACGTGCTCACCGCATCGGTCACCGACGTGCTGGACCAGGCCGATCTGTACTCGAACTTGGCGGTGCTGGCGGCGCTCTGCAACGTGAACCCCGTCGTCTTCCTGAAGTACCCCAACAACTTCATTTTCACGGGACTTGGGTTGACCATCGAGAGCGCGAGCCTCTCTTACCGCGTCGGCAACGCGAACCTCGTGGGCAACTGCGAACCCGGCGTGATCGACATGCTCCTCAAGATCGACGACTACTACGCGAGGAAGTTCGCCTACCTCGTCGGCCGGCTCGACAGCTTCGACGAAGGCGACGGGACTTTGCTCGACAACACGGCGGCGGTTTGGTTTCAGGACTCATCCGACGGTTGTGCGCGCAACCTGAACAACCTTCCGATCGTCCAGGTGGGGAGCGCAGGGGGGTACTTCAAGACAGGCTGGGCGGTGAACGTCGACGACGGCGCCCCCGACTTGAGCGTGGGCAACAGCGAGAGCGCCTGCGCGCCGGGGACGCCGAGCGAAATCGACGCCACGACGATGTCGACCGGCACCGACCCGAGCCTCGCCAACGCGCCCATCAACAAATACTACTGCGCGTTGATGAACGCGCTCGGTGTGAAGGCGGGCGAGGACGGATTTCCTCTCGAAGGTGGCACGGAGGAGGTGACTCACTTCGGTCGCTACGACAGAACCGAGGATTTCATCGGCGGCGGCAGCGTTCCACCCCAGATCCACGACCCGGGTGAGTTCAGCGAGCTTCGCGCCGCTCGATGAGCCGGTCTACGGAGGACGGAGGGACGAACGACGAGGCAGCGCTTGAACCGATGAGTCTGTCTCCGAGGCGATGTTCACGCACTACGGCTGCGTCACGTCCCGCTTCTTTCCCAAGAAGTCGCACGGTCCTCTCTCCGCGGCCGATCTCGAGCCGACGACGCTCGAACACCTCGTTCCGTACGTGGACAAGGTGCTGATGCCGCGCGGCATCCGTGGGATGAACGAGTGGACGGCGCAGC
>JAEZYO010000868.1 GCA_023419055.1 Pseudomonadota bacterium
TCCATGACTTTGCCGGAACCTGCCGAACGCGAGAGCGGGCCCCGGTCGTCCCCTGATGACGCAGGCGGGCCTCCGGAGTCAGCGCCTCCCGCCGCGTCCTCCGTCCATCACGTATCCGGAGACGCGCCAGAGATCGTGGTCGGCGGTCATGAAGAGCTGCCGGAAGACGTCGGCTCGGACGGCGAAGTTTCGGCCCCCATGAGCCGTGACGAGCTTCTCACGAGCGGGACGCGCTCGATCGCCATCGGGACCGTCGTCGGCCTGGCGCTCGTTGCCTACTTCCGCTTGTCCTACCGTTCGCGCTGGGTCGACGAGTTCGTCCAGAAGAACGTGCTGGGCGAAGAGCCGCGCAAAGAGTTCTTGATTTCGCTCGTGCTCGGCGCGCTCGTCGGCGCGGCCGCAGCGACCACGGCGCTCTATTTCAGCCACAAGAAGACCGGTCAGGTCCGCAGCGTCGAGCGCTGGGCGTGGTTCCTTTCTCCGCTCGTGCTGCTGCCGGCGACGACGCTCCTCTTCCGGTACAAGCCGTGGCTGAACAAGCACGACGTTCTGCTGCCGCTTTTGATCCCGATCACGCTCTTGCTCGAGGCGCTCGCGGCTCGCTGCCTGGAGCATGTCCCGCGCGTGGTCTCGGACTGGTGGGCGGGCCTACGCAGCCAGGTTCCCGCCTTCGTGCGCAAGCAAGGGCCGATGATCGTCGTGGTCGCCGGGGCGCTGACGTACGCCGGCTTCTTCACGTTCTACCTCCTCCGCTGGCACTACAAGCTCCGCACCGGCAACTTCGATCTCTCGATCAACAACAACTTGATGTTCGGGGGGCTCCACGGGGAGTTCCTGCGGAGCACCGTCGCGTTTCCGACGGACCCGTCGAAGTACCTGGCGACGCACGCCAAGTTCGGCTCCTTCTGGTTCTTGCCGATCTACGCGCTCGTGCCGCGCGCCGAGACCCTGCTCGTCATCCAGGCCACGCTGATCGGCGCGAGCGCCATCCCGCTCTTCGCCTTCGCCCGCCGGCACCTCTCGGAGTGGCTCGCGGCGATCGTCGCGCTCGCGTACTTGCTCTACTACCCCATGCACGGGGCGAGCTTCTCGGAGTTCCAGAACGTCCCGATCGCGGCCTGCTTCGTCTTCGCCACGGTGTGGGCGGTCGACGCGCGGCGCTGGGGCTGGTTCGCGTTCTTCACCGTGGTCGCGCTCTCGATGCGCGAGGACATCCCGGTGGGCATGGCGGTGATCGGCGCCTTCTTGCTGGTGAGCGGGCACCGCCCGATGCCGGGCCTCATCCTGGCCGCGGTGTCCACCTCGTACTTCCTGTTCTTGCGCTTCTACGTGATGGAAGAGGCGGGGAGCTGGTGGTTCCCGAACATGTACAAGGAGCTCTGGGCGGACGGAGAGAAGGGCTTCAAGAGCGTGGTGAAGACGCTGCTCTCGAACCCGCTCTTCACGCTCAACAAGCTCATCATCGAGAAGAAGCTCGTCTATCTCCTGCACCTCCTGGTGCCGATCGCTTTCCTGCCCGCGCGCCGCTGGTACCTCTGGGCGGCGTTCATCCCGGGCGCGATCCTCACGCTGCTCGTCACGAACTACGACCCGCCGGTCACGTTCTCGTTCCACTACGTGATGCACTGGGCGCCGTACCTGTTCATGGCGTCGGTCGTGGCGCTCAAGGTGATCGGCGTCGAGCGCGGCCCGAACCGCATGCACGCGGCGGCCGCCGCCATGGTCGGCGCGACGCTCGTCCTCACCTACAACTACGGCGCGTTCACGACGCGCAACGGCAGCTTCAAGGGGCAGTTCAACAAGATCGAGTTCACGTACACCGACGCCGAGAAGGCGCGCTACCAGGCGCTCCAGGAGATCATCCAGATCATCCCGCCGGACGCCTCGGTCGCCGCCACCGAGAAGGTGGGGCCGCACGTGTCGTCTCGGCTGGTCCTGCACACCATGCGAAACGGCCCGTTCGGCGCCGAGTGGATCTTGGCGTCGAGCCGTGAGCTCAAGCTCTCGAAGACGAGGCCGAAGCTGAAGGAGGCCGTCGAGAGCGGCGCCTACGGCGTGGTCAAGCGCGTCGCGGATTTCGCGGTGCTGCGGAAGGGTCACGACACCTCCGGCAATCAGAAGCTCATCCGAGATTGGGACCTGTGATTACAGAAACCATCGAACCCGAGGCGCTCCTGGACGTCTCTATCGTGGTCCCGGTCTACAACGAGGAGGAGAGCCTGACGGCGCTCGTGGCCGAGCTCCACGAGGTGCTCGACCCCACCAGGTACTCGTACGAGATCATCCTCATCGACGACGGCTCCTCCGACGGGAGCTACCGCTTGGCGTGCTCGATCGCGTCGCGCGATCCGGCGCTCACGGTCGTGCGCTTCCGGAGGAATTTCGGCCAAACCGCGGCCATGCAGGCAGGCCTCGACACGGCGCGCGGCCGGGCGATCGTGACCATGGACGCGGACCTCCAGAACGATCCGTCGGCCATCCCGGCCATGCTGCAGAAGCTCGACGAGGGCTACGATCTCGTGGCGGGCTGGCGAGCGGACCGGAAGGACCCCTTCATCAACCGCCGCCTGCCGTCGATGATCGCGAACGCCATCATCAGCGCGACGACCCAGGTCAAGCTCCACGACTACGGCTGCACGCTGAAGGCCATGAACCGCGACCTGGCGAAGGAGCTCAGGCTCTACGGCGAGATGCACCGCTTCATCCCCGCGGTGGCAAGCTGGATCGGCGTGCGCATCGTCGAGATGAAGGTGAACCACCGCGCGCGGCGCTTCGGTGTCTCGAAGTACGGCATCGGTCGGACGCTGCGCGTCGTGCTCGATCTCATGACGGTGCGATTCATGAAATCGTACCTCGTGAGGCCGATGCAGGTCTTCGGCTTCGCCGGGCTGTTCAGCGCGCTCGCGGGCTTTGCGATTTGTGTGCTGCTCGCCGTCGAGAAGATCTTCTTCGACGCTCGCCTCGCGGAGCGACCGCTGCTCTTGCTCGGCATCCTGCTCGTCGTCATCGGGATGCAGCTGCTCTCGCTCGGGCTCGTCGCGGACGTGCTCTCACGCACCTATCACGAGTCGCAGGGCAAGCGGCCGTACTACGTCCGGGAGCGACTCGTCGGCGCGGGGAGACGGCCGGCGCTCGCCGAGGGCGTGTTCGTGAATTCCGAGGTGCGCGGGGTGGCCCGGGACTGAGGTCACGCGCCGCGCTCGAGCGCCCGGCACCGGGATCGAATCGCGCGCGGCGGGTTGTGGTATGAGCTGAACGCCGGTGATGGTCGAACCGAGAGCCGTCAACGCCGTCACGGCGAGCGTCGAGTCGAAGATGGAACCCGAGGCCACGGAAGTCGTTGCAGAGCCTGCGACGACCGACCCTGCTCCGGTGAAGTCGAAGCGTTCGCGGCTCTACAGCTTTCTCGCGCTCGCCCTTCAGATCGGGTGCGTGCTCTACATCGGCAAGGTCCTGTTCGAACAGCGCGCCGAGCTAGCGCGCGCTTTCGAGCTCGATTGGACCGCGCTCACCGCGCTCTTGCTGCTCTCGGCCGTGACGCACGTGCAGCGCACGTACGAGTTCACGTACATGCTCCGCCGGCTCGGGGTCCACGAGCCGTTCCGCGATGGGTTCTGGCTGACCGGCGCCGGCTTCCTCCTGAACCAGCTGCCGTTCAACGCCGGGCTCGTGATGCGCGCGAGCGTGCTCAAGCGCGACCACTCCCTGTCCTACACGTCGTACTTGGCGCTCGTGCTGGTGAACGCGCTGATGAACGTGACGGTGGCGGCGATCCTCGGGATCGTCGTGGTGCTCTTGACGCCGATGTCGCAGGGGGCGCTCGTCGGCCTGTCCGTCTTGTTCGGTGCGATCGTGGCGGGCGCCGCGCTCGTCTTCTGGTTGCCGGCCGGCTGGATCCCGAGCGGAGAGAACTTCGTCGTGCGGAAGCTGCGGACGCTCACCACCGGCATCTCGCTGATCAGGCGCGGCCGGGCGATCGCGCTCCTGTTCGTGCTCGCGATTTCGAAGGTGGTGGTCGCCGCCGTTCGCATGTGGATCTGCTTCGGGGCCCTGGGGGTCGACATCGCGCCGCTCGCCGCGGCGCTGCTCGCGTCGATCACGGTACTTTCCACGTTGTTCAACATCACCCCCGGCAACATGGGCCTGCGGGAGCTCGCGCTCGCGGGCCTCTCGACTCACCTTTCGGCGAGCTACTCCGTGGGGATGGCGGCCGCGAGTATCGACCGGGTCGTGCTGCTCGTGTACACGGTGGTGACGGGCTTGCCCGGCCTGTACAAGCTCCGCAAGCGTGGGCCTTTCAAGAGCTAAGGCGACACCGTGAGACTGCTCATCGACATCCTTCACCCTGCCCACGTCCACATCTTCAAGAATTTGATCCGGGAGCTCGGCGAACGCGGGCACGAGGTCAGGATCACCATGCGCGAGAAGGACGTCGCGCGGGACTTGCTCGACCAGTACGGCTTCCCCTACGAGATCCTCTCGCAGCAAAGGTCGGGGCTCGGGCTCGCCGCCGAGTTCGCGACGCGGAACGCGCGACTCTGGTCCGTGGCCGAGCGCTTCCGTCCCCATTTCCTGGTCGGGTGCATGGGGCCGAGCATCACCGCCGTCGGGCGGCTGCGCCGCCTGCTCGCGCGCGACCGGGCTCGAGTGGTCGTCTTCTACGACACGGAGATGGCGGCGCTCACGAACACCTTCGTGTACCCGCTCGCCGACTACGTGTGCACGGCGGACTGCTACTACGGCTTCGTGCCGGGTAACCACATCACGTATCCGGGTTATCAGCAGCTCGCGTACCTGCACCCGAACCGCTTCACTCCGGATCGCGCGGTCGTCAGCCAGGCGGGCATCGACCCGGACGCTCCTTTCAGCGTCGTACGCTTCGTCTCGTACCAGGCGAGCCACGACGTCGGCACCGCCGGCATCTCCAACCAAAAGAAGATCGAGCTCGTGCGCGGCCTCGCCGAGCACGGCCGCGTGCTCTTGACCTCCGAGAAGGAGCTCCCGCCGGAGCTCGAGCCGTACCGGGTCAAGCTCCCCGCGAGCCAGATGCATCACGTGCTCGCCTTCGCTCGCCTGCTGGTCGGAGAGAGCGCGACCATGGCGTCGGAGTCCGCGGTGCTCGGCGTCCCGGCCGTCTACATCTCGCCGCGCGGCCGCGGCTTCACCGACGATCAGGAGCGGCGCTACGGGCTCGTGCAGAACTTCACCGCCGAGCGCTACCAGCAGGACTGGGTCGGCGCCGTGAAGAAGCTCGCGGCGGATCCCAAGCTCACCGAGCGGGCGCGCGCGGCGCACGCGCACCTCTTGCGCGAGAAGATCGACGTCACCGCCTGGATGCTCGACTTCTTCGAGCGCGAGTACGAGCGCCATTTCGGCTCTCCGTAGAGCCGGCGCGGGCGCCGCGTTCGGCGCTCAGAACTGGAAGTAGATGAAGTTCGCGCCCTCGAGCTCGATCAAGGGCAGCGCCAGCGCCAGGCACAGTCCGAGCAACGCGAGGACGACGAGCGGGCGGCGCGGCCAGGCGGGGGCAGGGAGCTTCGGGTTTTGCACGAGCAGGTGCTCCCACACGATCGGAACCACCAGGATCGCGACGGGCAGCGCGGCCTTCTTCAAGCCCTCGTCGGGGCGCAAGGTCGTGAGCGCGTGCAGGAAAGTACCGGTGTCGCGGAGCGAGGTGGCGCGGAACGGGATCCAGGCGACGAGCACGAAGAGCTGCGTCAAGAGCCAGGCCGCTGCGAACCGCGCGTGGCGCGCCGTGCCCTCGAGGCGCGAGGCCGGGAAACGATCCGAGAAGACCTTGTGCACGATCAGCGCGGCGCCGTGCAGCCCGCCCCAGAGCACGAAGTTGTAGCTTGCGCCGTGCCACAGCCCGCCGAGCAGCATCGTCAAGAAGAGGTTACGATGTTGCGCCGCCTTGCCGTGACGGTTCCCGCCGAGGGGGATGTAGAGGTAGTCGCGCAGCCAGGTGGAGAGGGAGATGTGCCAGCGTCGCCAGAAGTCGGTGATGGACGCGGCGCGATAAGGGAAATCGAAGTTCTTCGGGAACTTGAAGCCGAACAACCGGGAGATCCCGATCGCCATGGTCGAGTACCCGACGAAGTCGAAGTAGATCTGGGAGTAGAAGCCGAGCGCGGCGCTCGCCAGGGTGCGGTTGTCGAACTTCTCCGGCGCCTTGAAGATATCGTCCACGAGCGGCGCCAGCCGATCGGCGAACACGCACTTACAGATCAGGCCGATGACGATGAGCTTGACGCCGGTGATGAGGTCCCGCGTATCGATCGTGGCCTTGGCTTCGGCTTGCGGGATGAAGACGTCCGAGCGAACGATCGGGCCGGCGACGAGCTGCGGGAAGAAGACGATGTAGAGCGCGACGACCGGGAGGCTCATCGGCTCCTTGATCTTGCCGCGATAGATGTCGACCACGTAGCTGATGCCGTGGAACGTGTAGAAGCTCACCCCCACCGGCAAAATGATGCTGAGCTCCGGCGTCC
>JAEZYO010000056.1 GCA_023419055.1 Pseudomonadota bacterium
CGTCATGTCTCGCTCGGCCACGTAGTCACCCGCCTCGAGCACGAGCACGCGCTTGCCCGCGGCCGTCAAGCGCTCGGCCACGAGCGAACCGGCGACGCCGGCGCCGATCACGACGGCGTCGTACTTCTTCGCGCTCGGCTGCGTCCTGACGTCGAGCCGCAGGTTTTCGGACGGCCGGAACTGCGGGCGCTGGTAGCCGACGAGCTTGTCGGCCTTGGGGTGCGCGAAATAGGGGAGCACGGCGACGCGGTGGATCAGCTCCACGGTGGTGCGGAGGTTCGCGTGTTGCTTACCCTCCAGGATGTCTCGCATCACCTTGCGGATCTCGCTCACGAGGCCGCCCGCGAGCGGCGCCACGGCGCCGAGGAGACGCAGCGCGGAGCGGATCTGCTCGAGGGCGCTCGCGTCGGCGTGCCGCACGAAGTTCTCGAGGTTCGCCGCCGCGTCCTGAATGGTGGGGCCATTCGGCGGGAGCGGACTCGGCAACATCACGGCCATCAAGAGCGACAGCGCTCGCCACTCGCCGGGAGTGAGGTAGCGGCTCGGATCCAGCCGGAACAAGAACGGCAAGCCGTCGTAAGTCTGGCTGAGCTGTTGGTTCATGAACGTGAGGAACGCCGCGCGCGCCGCGAGCTTCTCGCCCTCGTCGTTCGTCCCCGTGACGGCGAGCGTCGCGACCTGTCGCAAAAGCTCGTCCACGTGCACGCGCGTGATCCCGGCGGCCATGGGCGGGCCGTCCTGCGCCACCTGCACGTAGAGCGTCGACAGGTCCGCTCCCGGATCGAACCCCGGATCGTCGAACAGCCGCTTCTCGGCCGCGACGGTGAAGAACTTGCCGTTCGAACCCTTGAAGCTGAAGTTGAAGTCGAACGCCTTGCGCCGCCCGTCGGCGCTGACGTTCCGGTACATGACGATGCTGCCGCCTCCCTGCACGGCCGTGCGCTTCGCCGCGTGCCCCTTCCACTCGACGACGCCGCCGCGGATTTCCGCCTGGTGCACGGCTCCGTTCAAGAAGTCGCGGAGCTTCGGGATGTGCACGGCGAGATCGAACGAGAAGTTCGAATCCTTGCCCATCCCGGCAAAAGCGCCTTGCTCCGGGGTCGTCGCGCCGACGGCGACGTAACCGCTCATGAGTTCGCGAAAGGTGATCCCGACGTTGGGTCCGAAGCTCATTTTTCCCTCCGAGGTCGAAAAATCAGGGCGCCCTGCCGCAAAGGAACTGCATCCGGTGCGGCCAGAAGCGGGGAACCTTGCTCGTCGCGTGAGAGGAGACGAAGGTCGCCGGCACGTACTCCCACTCGAGCGTGCTCGAGCCGTCACTCGGGCCGGCAGAGTTCGGTCGCTCGACGCCGAGCTCGACGTTCGTCTCCGTGCACCCCGCCGGCAACTGCGCTGTCGCCGCCGAAAGCACCGAAAAGCTTCCGCCCGAAGGCGGATCGAGCGCCGCCGTCACGCGAAAGCTTTCACCCAAGAGGACGCCGGACGGCGGAGTGAACGGCTCGCCCTTCCGCAGGCTGATCGAGAGGCCGTCCTTCCTGGCCGCGTCGACCGGGATCTCGATCGTGGGCCCGTCCTTGCCGAGGTGCAGCCGGCCGCCGCTCGGTCCGAGCGTCGCCGACACGAGCTCACCGTTTCCCGTGGCTTCGACGGGGTTCGGCGGCGGAGGTGCTGGTTCGGGATCCGGTGTCTGGGCTCCGCCGCACGCGGACACGTAAAGTGAAAGCGAAAGTACCGCGGCGGAATGAGCCGCGCTGAAACGATCCCGCATCGTGAGTTTCCCTCCGGACCTCGGCGCCCACCTCGTGACTTCCTCCAAAGGGCGCGTCCACACGCTCGCACCAGGAGCCGCCTTCCGTCAATCGAATTGAAGGGCACTGCTCGGGCAAAGGAGATGACGGACTCTTAACCCGGCACGCGCGTCGGGCGCGAGTAGTCATCGATTCAGGTCCCGCGCCCGGGCAATCCGCTCTTGATTTTGGCATAGTTCATCCGTCGAGCCAGAGGCACGGTGAGGCGGGCTGAGCAAAGCTCCCGGCTTGACAGTCGCGATACAGGGAGGCATCCTGTGTCGGTCGGCCAAACACCGACGACCATGCGCATCGACCTCGCCCTCTGATTTCGTTCCTTTCGTACGCCGGAGCTCGCCTGCCGCGACCTTCGTGCGTTCGAACGACTCACGGGTGTCCGGGCCGTAGGCCCTCGGTCGATCGCAGCTCACGCGTGCTCTTCCGCTCCAAGAACCGGAGCCGAGCTCGCCTTTAGCCGTCCTCGTCCGAGGCGCGTTCGTGCGCGGCGCCTGATCGGGTCTCGCGTTCATGCGTTTCGCGTGAACCGTGGGCCCACGTGTGCGCGCGACCTCGGCCGGAGGCGCCTGCGCGCGCGTGTCCCTTGGAATCCGGCCTTCGAAAGGTGAATCGACATGCCGAGAAAGCTCAAAGAACCAACGCTCCTCGTCACGCTACCGGCGGGCACTCCGCCCCTCGGGCAACCCGCGAACCGCGTTCGCCCGACTCCGGGTCGCGGACCGTTGCAGCCGGGGCGCGCGGCGCGGCGCGAGCCCATGAAGCGAGTGCAGAGCTTCGTGCCTCGCCAGCGTCACCGCTGAGACGAACGCGCGGGGCGGGCCTGGTTTCGCGCCGGGCTCGCCCCGAAGCGCTCACTTCATCGCATCGACCACCTTCTGGAGCTGCGCGGGCGGGACCTGACAGACCTTGAGCCAGCTCTCGACGAGCTCCTCTCGTTGCTCCTCCGTGGCCTCGAAGTGTCCCTCCCGGGCGGCTTCGGCGAGGGAGATCATCACGAGCGCCACGTGCGCGGCTCGCGCGTCGCTCTGTTCACTCGCAGGAGGCAGGTAGGAGCAGTGCCCGCCCATCTCGGCGAGCGCCTCGGCGTCGCGCTTCTGCGCGTGAAGGGACGCGGGCACGAGCGCCAGGCACCAGGCGCCCTCGTCGGGTTTGGCTTCGTCTCCGAGCCCGGCGCAATGCTCGAGCACTTCCTGGAACTTGCCTGCCTGGAAGGCGCTCATGAGCGCTTCTCCCTCTTTGCTCCCTTGTTCGGCAGCGCGCAAGCGGTCCGCGTACTCCGGGCAGGAGTACATGTCGACGTACACCTGCACGCTCGCGCCGGCGCACGGGACCTCATAGACGTCCACCGGGTGTCCCGTCTTTTCCGACGTGGAAGAGCCCCGACGCGACCGCGAAGCTCCCATCGGGTCGCCGCGGAACGGATTCGGGCCGGTCGGGCATTCGAACCGGTTGGCGACGAACTCATAGGAGTCCATGGGGCCGCAGGCCTCGACGGGATGAGCGAGCGAACTGCCGCGTGAACCTGCGGAGCTCGAATCAGGGGCGTCTGCCTCCTTCCCCGACCCGCCACAACCGACGAGCAGCATCCCCAGAACTAGCCACGGCCCTGCGTGATTCATCGGCATCACCCTTCGACGACCGAGGCTTGCATTCGTTGGGCAATCGCGCAAACGCCGGCGACACGGGCTTCACCCCAGAAGACCCAGGGCGTGCGCTGCCCGGAGGCAAAGCACCCTCGTGTGTCCGTCGCGCAGCAGATCTCTGCCGCTATCGATCAGGTCCTTCAAGGCAACCCAGTGCAAGGTCCGGGAAGACGGGGCCGGTCCCCCTCCTTCCGGAAGGCGCGCTACCTCGACGGCGAAGGGATGGACGACCTCCGAGGTGAGTCCGGGCGTCGGATAGTAGCGGCCGCCGAGCTCCCAGAGCTCACCACACCCGAGCCCGTAGTCGCGCTCGAGCGCCTGCGCCAAGAACGCCTGCGCGGCGCCTCGGCTGGCGACCTCTCGGGGGAGACGATAGGCCGGCGCCACCAAGAGCTCGCTGTTGCCCGTGAAGCACTGCGCGGCCGGGCGATCGTCGTCGTCGAGCGCCACGAAGATCTCGGCGCCCGCGCGCCGGAGCAGCAGCGCGGAGACGGTGTTCGTGCTGAAGGTGCGGGGCGTGACGAACTCGAGCGGCTTCTCGGCGACGACCGCGCCCGCAGCGTCGTGCTCGCTGAAGGAGCGGCAATCGAGCTTCAGGAAGCCCCGGCTCCTGCTCGGATCCACCCGCCTGAAACGACGACGGGGCGGCCTGGCTAGAAGCTCCGCCGTCGTCGCTACGCGGTTCAAAGCCGCATGATCGGTGAGCGCGACCGTCTCCGCGATCCAGGGCCCTGCAGGGAGCCGGTGCCGGAGCAAGATCTCGTACACGTTGAGCTCGAGGCGCGCGTCGGCGAGCCCGCCGACCTCCGCCGAGCGCAAGAGCTGCCTCGCGTCGATGGCGCCGATCCTCCCGGAGGTGCTGAAGCCCGAGCGCGGCTCGACGCGGGGAGCAACGGCGATGGGCTCGATCGCGACCAGCACCGAGTGCACCTCCTCCTGCACTCCGCCAGGTGACGGATAGTAGCTCCCGCCCGGCATGAAGCCTCGGATCGCCTCGCTCGGGATGCCGAGCCCGCGCGTGAGCAGCTCCTCCGCGCTCTGCGCGAGCGGCTTGTCTCCCTGGATCAAGTTGATGGGCTCCGTGACGTAGTGGGGAGCTCGGCTGCCGTCGACGCTGCGCGCCTCGCTCGGCTCGACGCTCAGGATCGGCCGCGGGTAGCTCGAGCGCGCGAGCACGAACAGCTCGCCCCGCGCCTCGTAGAAGGGCACGACGTCGATGGTCGCGTTCGGGCGCCGTACGAGATCGAGCACGCTCCCGCCGTCACGCTGCTCGTAACAGGCGAACTCGAGGAAGCCGAGCGGCGAGCGTTCCTCGGAGGTGAAGCGCACCCCCTCGCCCGGCGCCACCTTTTCGCCCACCACGACGTAGTTCGTCGCCGGGAAATCGAGCGGAGCCCCGTCTTCTCCGAACCAGGCGAAGCGCCCGCGGAACCGCTCCCGCAAGATCCAGGGGTTATAAAGCGGCGTCGACGAGAGCACGCGCAAACCGAGGTCGCGAAATCGAGCCTCGAACTCGCTCTGCGTGAAGTACGTGTACTCTTCTTTGACCTCGCTCTCCCAGTCTTGCCGGTAGTCCTTCCGCAGCAGGAACTCTACCGCGAGCTTCCGCGTGGTCCGGTAGCGGCGACGCGCGGGTGAGCTCGCTCCGTCCCGCACCTCCAAAGGGAAGCCGGGCGACGCGGACAAACTGCGAAACTCACGCGCGAAGCGCTCGAACAGCGCCGCGGTGGAACAGGTGCGAGGATCGTTCGAAGCGTCCCCGTCGTCCGTCGGCAGATCGAGCAGCACGGGCTCCGAGCCCGGATCGAGGAAGTCGCGAACCACGAGCACGCCGTGCTCCCGGAGCTCCTCGACCTGCGCCGCGAGCGCCGCCCCGGCGGCCCGGTACTCGTAGCCGTTGAACGACGTCACGTGGTGCAGCACCGACGAGTCGAAGATCGCGTCCAGGCTCGCCTCCTCGAACACCGCCGCGCCGATGTCGCCGCGGACGAAGCGCAGATTCTCCCTCCGATAGCGCTCGGTCGCGAGCTCCACCATCGTCTGATCGATGTCGACGCCGATCACCTCGAGCTCCGGGTAGAGCCCGGCGAGGGCGTCGCTGCCGGTCCCCGATCCCATCCCCATGTCGGCCACGCGCCCTCGTCCCAAGAGGAACGCTGCCGTGAGCGCCACCTTCTGGCGCATCGACGCGTCCATGCTCGAGAGGTAACGGTCATAGGCGAGCCGGTCCTCTCGCCCCTGCTCGGAGTAGCCGCGGTCGGAGTCGCTCATCTTCCCGAGGTTAACCCGGGAGCGCCCGCCCGCTTGACGGATATTCGTGCTCAGAGCTTGCTGATGCGGCGCCGCGCGCGCTCGACCGCCATGCAGTGGTCCTCGACGTAGAGCAGGCCTGCCTGCTCGGCGATCCGACGCGCTTGCTCCGACTTCAAGCCGAGCTGGAGCCAGAGCGCCTTGGCGCCGATGCGGACCGCCTCCTCCGCGATGGCGGGCGCCTCCTCGCTCGGACGGAAGACGAGCACGACCTCGACGGGCTCCGGAATCGCGCTGAGCGTCGGATAGGCGCGCTCACCGAGCAGCGTCTCGGCTTCGGGGTTCACCGGGATGACACGAAAGCCCTCCGCCTGGAGCGCGCTCGGAACGCTGAACGCAGCCTTGTGAGGGTGACGGCTGACCCCGACTACCGCCAGGGTCGAGAACTCTCGCAGGATGCGCTCTTCGGTCTCCATGCCGGCAAAGCTAGTCAAGAGGGGCTCGAAAGCAAACGTCACGGGGAGGGCGCGGAGGGAGTCTCGGCTCGCTCCGGAGTCTTCCCGTCGAGCAGGCACGCCACGTTGGTGTCGCCCAGCACGTTCACCATCGTCCGACAACGGTCGAGGAACCAGTCCACGGTGAGGAGCAGGGCGATGTACTCCGGCGGCAAGCCCACTGCCGTGAAGACCAGCGTCATCGTCACGAGCCCCGCTTCCGGGATGCCCGCGGCGCCGACCGACGCGACCACCGACGTGAGCACGATCATGAGCTGCTGAAAGGCGCTGAGCTCCACGCCGAGCATTTGCGCGACGAAGAGGGCGGCCATGGCCTCGTAGAGCGCCGTACCGTCGTTGTTGAAGTTGGAGCCTACGAGCGCACCGAGCCCGGCGGAGCGCTCGCGCAAGCCGACTTTGTGGCGCAAACGATCGTACGTGACGGGCATCGTCACGGTCGAGCTCGCGGTGGAGAACGCCATCACGAGCGCGTCCCGCATGCTGCCGAGCAAATGGATCGGGCGCACCCAGGAGCCGAGCCGCACGCGGACCAGGTAGTACGTCGTCTGCAGCAGCAAGGCGACGATCACCGACGCCACGAAGAGCCCTAGCGACACGAAGGGACCGAAGCCGCTCGTCCCGACGATGCTCGCCACCTTGCCGAACACCGCGAACGGCACGAAGGCGATGACCCAGGAGAGCACGACCAGCAGGCTGCTGAACGCGAGCGTGGTCAAGCTCTCCGCCGTCTTCCGTTTCTCGGTATCGAGCGAACGCGCGGCGACCCCGAACGCGACCGCGATCAGGACGACGCCGATCACTCTGTTTTCCACGAACGGGCCGAGCAAGCTCGAAGGGATATTGTCGAGGAGCTGGGACACGACGTCGCCGTGTACTTGGGGCGCTCCCTCCGGGCGGGCGAGCTTCGCGTGGCGGCCTGGAGCGATCACGTTCGCCGTGACCAAGCCGACCACGATCGCGACCAGCGTGTTCAGCAGCAGGAGCCTCCCCATACGCGCCGCCAGCTTCCCGTGCACCTCTGCGGTCATGATCGCGTGCACGACGGCGACGAGGATGAGCGGCGGAGCGAGCGCGCCGAGCACTCTCAAGACGAGCTTCGCCGGGAGATCGAGCGAGCGACAGCTCGGTCCGAACCAGAGCCCCGCCATGACCCCGAGCGCGAGGCCGATGAGGATGCGCAGGTAGAGAGGCAGCGCCGACCACCACGCGAAGGGGCCGCGCGGATGACTACTGCCGGAAGCAGTGCCGGAAATCGAAGTCACGCTCCGATGAAGAGAGCGCAGCTTCGGCCTCCCTGCAATGGCGCTCGCGAAAAATCGAGCGCCGAAAGCGGCTCCGCACCCGGATGCTCGGGATAGCCCGGGCCCTGCGGGATACCGCGAAAGCTCGTGGCGCTTCGAGTCGAAGTGTCATTTCGACTCGCGATCGGGGAACACGCGGCGCGGCGCGACGGCGCGCGCCCCCGGGAAATCACGCCGGCTCACGAAACAGCCGAGGAGTTTCGAGCAGCCACTCAACCGCCGCGTGGCAGATGAAGACAGGCACGCCCTTCTGCCTCGCAGAAGAGATCGCTCACGCCTCATTTATGTCCGGCTCCAATCTTCTACACGCCACGCTTCGGTCGTGCACGGCGCTTGCTTGAGCGGGCACTCCGCGAGGCCAGCGCGCCTCGTCATCGGGGAGTGTGAGCTCGTAGGAGCAAGGACCGTACATGCCGAATACTTTGCGGAAACGAACGATCATAGAGAAAACGCGTTCTTTCCGGCCCACCTTTCGAAAGCTTTCTCGGCACTCGTGTAAGCAACACGGCGCCCATCATTGCCTTGGGTCGTCGAGCGTGAGTCGCGTGGAGCTACGCTCATGAGCCGCGCTCGATCAGCGAAGAAGGTGACGTTGGGAGCGCTGGCGCTCGCGCTCACCGCCACCTTCGGCGGTTGCGGCGACGAGGTCCCGCAAGAGCCGGCGATCGAGACCACGAGCGCCCCGGTGCTCTGCTTGGACAAGAATTGCGACGACGGGGATCCGTGTACGGTCGATCTCTGCGTCGCGCTCCTTTGCGTCAACACTCCGATCGATCTCTGCTGCGAGGGAGACGAAGACTGCTCCGGGGGGACGCTCTGCGAGCTCCCGAAATGTCTGCTCGGAGTCTGCGTCCTCGAACCGATCCTCGGCTGCAACCAGGGCGGTAGCGGGGGAAGCAG
>JAEZYO010000086.1 GCA_023419055.1 Pseudomonadota bacterium
ACCCGGCAGCGTTCGCTCCCGAGCTCGAGCGTCAACGTGCCCGCGACGTCGTCTACTTGGGTGACCTTGGCGGTGTACGCCTTGTAGGGCTTGGGCGTGCCGCTCATCGGCGGCGGCCATGATTTCCGGCTCGGCGCCGTGAACGGCGGCAAGAGATCGTGACGCTTCGCGAACGCGTCGAGGTTCTCGCGTACCGCCTTGCGAGCGGCGGCTTGAAGCGCGGGGTCGATGGTGAGCTCGACGGTGTAACCGCCCTTCTTCGCTCGCTCTCCCGCGACCTCCTCGAGCAGGCGCTTCACGTGGCCGACCACCTCGGGGATAAGGTCCGACTCGCCGTCGCTCGCGGGCTCGAGGTAGAGCGGCGCGTCGAGCGAGCGATCGAAGAGCTCCTTCGTGACGAAGCCCTTCTCGAGCATCTGGCCCAAGACGTAGCGGCGGCGAGTGAGCGCGCGCTCCTTCGACGCCCGAGGTGAGAAGCGCTCGGGCGCCGCCACGATGCCGGCGAGGAGCGCCGACTCGGGGAGATCGAGGTCGCGCGCCTTCTTCCCGAAGTAGTAGCGCGACGCCTCTTCCACGCCGTAGCGGCCGTGCCCGAGGTAGAGGTGGTTCAAATAGAGGGAGAGGATCTCGTCCTTGCTGAGCGACTGCTCGAGCCTGCGTGCGAGGATGGTCTCCTTGATCTTGCGCTCGTAGGTGCGCTCCGGATCGAGCAGCACGTTCTTCACCACTTGCTGCGTGATGGTGCTCGCACCCTGGCGCGTGCGGCCCGCTCGCAGGTTCGCGAACAGCGCCCGCAGCATGCCGAAGTAATCGAGCCCCTCGTGCTCGTAGAAGTTCGCGTCTTCGGCCGCGAGGAAGGCAAGCTTCGTGTGGCGCGGGATGTCCGAGAACGGGATCACCGTGCGACGCTCGGTGTAGAGGCTCGCGAGCAGCGTGCCGTCGCGCGCGAGCACGCGCGTCACCTGCGGGGGATCGTAGCCGTGCTTCAGCTGCTCGACGTCGGGCAGCTTCTTCTCGTAGTGCCGGATGACGAAGAAGATCGTCAGCATGCCGGCCACGACCAGGCCGAGCGCGGCGAAGCTCGCGTATTTCAGGTAACGCAACACCCGTTGACGTCGCGGCTCGCTCGGGGGCGGTTCGGGGGCAGGCGCCGTGGTGGGCGGATCGGTCGAAGGGAGGTCTTCTTCCTTCGAGGCTAACGAAGCGCTTTGCGAGTCGAGGACGGTGGGGGAAGACTCGCGCGAGCTCATTTCTAAGGATTCAAGAACTTCATCAGGGCGACGGCCAGGAGGATTCCTACCATCAAACACCCGACCGCGACACCCACGAGCAGGCCCGTCCCAGGGCCCTTCGTCTGAAGCGTGGGGCGAGTCCCTGGTTGGAGCGAGTTCGGGCGCTCCACGACGACCGAGGAGGAAACCCTTATCGAGGGGATGGCCGCCGCCGCGGCGCCGCCGAAGGGCCGAAGCGCCTCCGCGAACTCGGCCGCGGTTTGATAACGCTCGTCGGGCTTCTTGGAGAGCGCCTTGTTCAGCACCTGCTCGAGGCCGCGGTCGAACTTGCGCTCTGGCACCCGCTCACCGAGCCCGATGGGCGGCTCGATCACGTGCTTCTGGATGTACTCCATCGGCGTGCGCGCCGTAAAAGGCAGCTTACCGGTGAGCGTCTCGTAGAGGATGACGGCGAGCGAGTAGATGTCGCTCCGCGCGTCGAGCGTCCGCCCCTGAGCCTGCTCCGGAGACATGAACTCGGGCGTCCCGAAGACCATGCCTTCTTGAGTGAGGATCACGCTTCCGGGCTGCATCTGGCGCTCGGTCACCTTGGCGAGACCGAAATCGAGCACCTTCGGAAAATCGGAGATGCCGCCCTGCTTGCCGAGGAAGATGTTCTCCGGCTTGAGGTCGCGGTGCACGATGCCGAGATCGTGCGCTTCTTGAAGCGCGCCGCACACCTGTATCAAGACGGGAATGGCGCGCTCCGGTGGGAGCGGCCCCTCCTTGCGCACCGTCTGGTTCAGGTTCCGCCCCTCGAGGAGCTCCATCACGATGTAGAGCGAGCCGTCTTCCTCGAGCTCACCGAACATGAACACTTTCACGGTGTTCGGGTGGGTGAGCTGGCTCATGGCGCGCGCCTCGCGACGGAAGCGCGACGTGAGGTCCTTTCGACCAGCGAGCTTCGGGTGGAGGATCTTGATCGCCACCATCCGGTTCATCGCCGGTTGAGCCGCCTTGTAGACGGACCCCATCCCGCCCGTGCCGATCTTCTCGAGGATCCTGAATTGGCCGTTCAGAATTTCGCGGCCGATGAAAGGATCCTTGGGGCGCATGCTCGGGCTGACAATACCAAATACTGGGCCTCTCCGCGGAGTCCGCGCAGAATGCGACCCTGATTTCGAATGGTAGACTCTGCGGAGCTTCTAGAGAGCAGCCTACTCCGGGCGGCCGGTTTTCGGCACGCGTTCTTTACGCGCCGCGGCGGAGTCTCGAAAGGGCCGTACGAGTCGCTGAACTTCTCGACCTCCGTGGGTGACGATCCGGAGAGCGTCGCTGCCAACTTCGCGCGGGCCGCGAGCGCGCTCGGAGTGGACGAGGAGCGGCTGTTCTTCCTGTCGCAGGTCCACGGGGCGGCCGTCACGGTCTTGTCTGAACCCGACGTTCATCGAGCCGGGGCGCGCCGGAGCATCGCCGAGCGAGAAGGCGACGCCCTGGCGAGCAGCGTCCCTGGTGTCGTCTGTGGTGTCCGGACCGCCGACTGCGTTCCGATCCTCGTCGGCGATCGGCGTTCCGGTGCGGTGGTCGCGATTCACGCCGGGTGGCGCGGGGTCGTGCGTGGCGCGGTCGCTGCCGGAGTCCGCCGGCTCGCCGAGCTTTCGGGCTCGAGCGCGGGCGAGTTCGTCGCAGCCATCGGACCTCACATCGGATCGACGGCGTTCGAAGTCGGAGAGGACGTGGCCCTCGAGCTCGAGCGGGTCGCTGCCGGGGTCTCGTGCGTCAGTCGAAGTGGGCCGAAGCCGGTCGTCGCTCTTGCCCCCATCGTCCGGCAGCAGCTCCTGATGGAAGGGCTGCCCCCGGGCGCGGTCGACCACGTGCCCGGGTGCACCTTTTCGGACCCTGAGCGCTTCTTCTCGTTCCGGCGGGACGGGAAGGTGGGGGGGCGCCACTACTCGGCCATCGTGGCCCGCGGGCGCGCATGAGCGCCTGAATCAGCTTAGTAAAATCGTTTGTATCTGCCGGAAATGATAGAGGTAATTCGCTCGTCGTGACCCTGCTTGCGTGAGTGGTCGCGTCTCCCACTTGCCCGTACATCGGGTCTCATGGGAGTCTAAACGGTCGTTTTCAGCTCGAGAGAGGGCACCCCGAAGGGTATCGATGCTTTCCGTCACCTGCACGCAGTGCAACGCCCACTACACGATGTCCGAGGAGCTTTACCGTCGGAAGGGCGGCGGTCAGGCAGTCATCGTCACTTGCAAGCGGTGCAAGGCAGAGATCCGCTTCGACGCGACCCACCTCGCAGACGACAAGCCGACCCATCGTTCTCTACCGAAGCCCAAGGTTCCGGTCTCGAAGGCGCTCGAGTCGGGCGACGAGTCGGGTCCGTTCGTCGCGCTCTCGTCCGGCTTCTTCGGGCCGGAGATGATGGCGGCTCCTTCCGACCAATCGGGCAAGCCGTTTCCGAAGCTACCCGAGATCGAGAGCTCGCTCGACAGCGCCGTCGACAGCGCTGCGGTGCAGCCCATTCACGTGTCGTCTCCCGCGGCGGCCAAACACGCTATTTCGAGCGCCGCTCTTGCCAAGCCCTCCGTCGCGACCGCGCCGGAGTTCCTCGATGACGACGAGGCCATGAGCGTCCGCAGCAGCGACATGCTCGACGAGAGCGTGACGGTGCCGCTCGCCATGCCCAAGCCGCACGGCACCGGCACCATCCGGCGCTTTCCAGCGCCTCCGCCGCGCCGCAACAAGGAGGGCGAGCACGAGCCGTTGCCGCCGCCTCGCCGCACGGTGGACGCGGACTCCGAGCCGGCGCCCCCGAGCTCTTCGGGCACGCCGACGCTGACCACTCTCATGGGTGAGTCGACGGCGAGCAACGCGCCGAGACGGCCTTCCAAGAAGCCCGACGACTTCTTGCTCAACTTGAGCGCTGCTCCTGCGACGATGCTCGGGCCGCCGACCATCGACCTCACGAGCGTCGGAGCGCCGGCGGTCGAGAACCTGGAGAGCGAGCCGCCGCCCTCGAGCGTGGGCGAGAGCGAGAGTGATGCACCGCCCAGCACCGTCGGCTCCGTCGCGCCCGTGGCGAAGAAAGACGCGTCGCGGCGCGCGTCCCCGGCGGGGGACCGGCCGAAGAAGAAGCGTCGCGCGGCGAGCACGAGCGGCGCACCGTCTGCTCGCCCGTCCGCGAGGCCCTCCGTCGAGCCCAAGCGAAACCAGACGAGCGCCGCCTCGGCCCCCGTTGCCAAGCCCGCGGCGCAGCGCGAGTCGGCGCAACGCCCGCTCGGGCTGTGGATCGGTGTTCTGGTCCTCGTCGGTCTCGGCATCGGAGCGGTGCTCTTCAAGTCTCCGAAGAAGGAAGAGGTGGTCGCTCAGAACGCGCCCGCCGCGACCGAGCCTGTCGCTCCGATCGTTCCGGCTCCGACCGCGGAGCCCGCCGCGACCGTCGCCGACCCCGTCGTCACGGCTTCCGCCGCACCGGCGGCGTCCGCCCCGGCGCTCGAGAAGAAGCCGGAGAAGACGCCCGAGGCGAAGCCGAGTGAAGCGTCAGCGAGCGCGCCTGCCGACGCGAAGCCGCCTGCCGACGCGAAGCCGTCAACTGAAGCCAAGCCCGCCGACAAACCCGCCGACAAGCCTGCGGAGGCTGCGGAAGCCCCTGCTCCCACGGCAGAGCCCGCGGTCGCGCAACACGGGCCGTTCCAGGCGGAGGCCGCGAAGGCCGCGCTCACCGAGGCGGCCGCGCAGGCTGCGGCTTGCCGCAAAGGTGACGATCCTGCCGGCACCGCGGCGGTCATCATCACCTTCGCTCCGAGCGGCCGAGTGACGAGCGCGACGTTGAACGGGCCGCCCTTCGCCGGGACCGCCACGGGCGGCTGCATCGCGTCGACGATGCGACGCGCCAAGGTGCCGCCGTTCGACGGCGACAAGATCACCGTCAGCAAGACGATCTACGTGCAGTAACGGCGGCGCCGGCGAGGCCACGGGCGCGGCTCGCTACGCCGCGCGTGTCGGGTCAAAAACCGAGCTTTTCTTTCTTCTCGTCCGCGCCGGGGAGCGCGTCCTGCTTCTGGTTCACGACCGGCAGGTTGGCGGCGCGCTCCGCGTTGATCTGGAGCCACTCGCGCTTGTCGTCGGGGACCTGAGTCTCGTCGTAGATGGCCTCGACCGGGCACTCGGGAACGCAGGCGCCGCAATCGATGCACTCGTTCGGATCGATGTAGAGCATCTGATCGTCCCCGTGGAAGCAGTCCACCGGGCAGACGGCGACGCAGTCCGTGAATCTGCAGCCGTTGCAGTTGTCCGTGACGACGAAAGTCATGAGGACGAGGCTTTTACTCCCGGTGACTCCTCGAATCAACCGCTCGCAGGTCCGGAGGCGACGAGCCTTGGGCCCTAATCTTCGAACGGCGCGGTGTCCCCGGCGCCGGCTCGCAGGATCTTGGGCTTCGGCGTCGTCAGGTCGACGACCGTCGTGGGCGAAGTCCCGCACGGGCCGGCGTCCAGCACGATCGAGAGCCCGGAAAATTGGTCGTCGAGCTCCTGCGCGTCGGGCGTCGGCGTCTCGCCGTGCCGAGCCGCGGTGCTCGAGATGATGGGGCGGCCGAGCTCGGTCACGAGCGCGAGCGCGACGGGGTGGTTCGGAATGCGCACGCCGACCGTCTTCCGCGGCGTCTGGACGATCTTCGGCACCTCGCGCGTCGCCTCGAGGATGAAGCAATAGGGCCCTGGCAGAAACTCCTTCAGGATGCGGTAGACGCGATCGTGCATCACCGCGTAGCGCGCGACGTCCCCGAGGTTCGGGCACACGAACGCGAGCATCTGCGAGCGGTCGATGTTCTTGATCTGGTAGAGGCGATCGATCGCCTTCTTGTTGAACAGATCGCAGCCGAGCCCGTAGACGGTGTCGGTGGGGTAGGCGATGACCTCGCCTGCTTCGATCGCGTCGACCGCGCGGCGGATCTTGCGAGGCTCGGGGGTAACCGGATTGATTTCGAGGATCATGATTCGTCAAGCCGGCGGCGCGACGTCGAGAGCCAACATGCGGACGCTCTCGGGGGGCACGGCGACTTCGATGCCGTTTCTAGTAGCATGAAAGGTGTTCCCGTCGAGCAGATCCTCGGCGCCGCGCAGGCCCTCTAGCTCGATGCGCGCGGTGGCAGGAATAGCCTCCGGGTTGATGACGAAACCGACACGGGGCGTGCCGGTGTCATCGGCGTGATACGCCACACGGAGCGTCTTCGGTTCGAGCGACAGCGCCTTCAAGTCGCGCAGCGCGCGTACCCGGGTCAGCGCGCGCGTGAGCCCGTCTTCGTCGGCGGGCAAGATCAGCGGGACCCGGTCGTCGGGGAGAGCCTCGGGCTTCTTGAGCAGCGGACGGAAGGTCGAGTCGGCCTCGGGCGCGTAAGGCGCGAAGCTGACGGCGGCGCCTTCGCGCCGAGCGCGCTCGATGCGCTCCACGAGCTCCGGCTCGAGCGCCCCTGCGCAGCCGACCACGACCCAGCGCGCCCGAGTGAGCGCGTGCTCGAGCGAGTCGCTCCCGGAGAGCGCGTAGGGGATGCTCAGTCGGTCGAGCGTCTGCTCGAGCAGGCGCAGGAAGGCCGCGGTCTGGACGGCGCGCGGGGCGCCGAGGCCGAACTCGTCCTCGACCACGGCGTCGGTCGCGCCGCCTCCTATGATCTCGAACCAGGCGGAAGACAGCGGGCCGAAAGCGTGCAGGCTGCGCCACAGCCGGCGTAGCCCGCGCGGGATCACGATCGCGACCTCGATCTTGCGCTCGAGCTCCCAGAACTTCGTGCGCTCGAGCGCCGAGCACAGGCTGCGCCAGAACTCGAAGCTCTTCCTGCGGTTGCCGTGCTGGTCGATCGGCGCTCCGATCCAGCGATCGCGCTCGACGGCCATGTAGATGTTGAAGCCGCGCAAGCCGTAGGCGCACGCGGTGAGCGCGGTGAAGGCGTTGTCGTGATCGAAGAGCGGCGCGAAGAAGGGAGGGAAGCCCGCGCCGAGCTCGCAAGAGAACGCCGGGTAGCCGCGCGCCGCGGCGCGGAGCGAGAGCTCGCTCGTCCGGCGCGCGATGCTGGCGGCGCTGCCGGGGCCGGCCTTGTGGTAGTAGTCGAGCCCGAGCAGATCGAGCTCTTCTCCGAGGGCTGCCGGGTCGAGCGGCGTCGCGTTCTCGCCGAGCGGGAGGTTGTGGGAGTAGGGGAGCTCGGAGAGCCCTCCTGCCTCGAGCTCGCGCCGGAAGGTTCGCATGGCGCGCGTGACGACGAGCTCCTGCGCCTCGGCCCAGTCGAGGTGATGCACGAGCTCGAGCGTGGTGTCGGCGGCCAGGCGGCGCGGCGCGGGCACGCTCTCGAAGCTCTCGAAGCGCTGCCCGTAGCGCTCCGACAGGGCCTCGACGGTCCCGTACTTCGCGCGCAGGAACTCGGCGTAGATGGACAGCGCGTCCGGGTGCCAGTCCTGATCGTAGACGCCGTCGCGGAAGTAGAGGGCGCCCTCGTTGTCGGCCTGGACGAGCACGATGGGCCCCTCGGGGAATCGCAGCGAAGACAGCTCGGCCGCGCACGCGCGGAGCCAGCGCCCCGAATCGGCGAGGAACGCGCGGCTCGCGTAGCTCGGCACCGGGAATGCGAGCGGCGGAACGGGCAGGACCACGCGCCGCCCGTTGGGCGAGCGAGCCTGACACGCCTCGTCCCACACGACTCGTTCTGGGATGCCGAAGCGCGTGAGCTCCGCGTTGATGTGCGGCCCGGGTCGCACGATCGCGTACAGCCCGAGCTCGCGCGAAAGCTCGAGGAAGCGGCGGATGTCGAGCCTCGGATCGTACTGCCCGAAATCGAAGCTGCCGTCCGGGCGCTCGTGCACCGCCCACGGCACGTAAACGTCGACCAGCTTGAGCCCCATCTCGACCAACCCGACGAGGCCCGCGCGCCAGTCGTCGGGCGAGAGACGCCAGTAGTGCACGCTGCCCGCGAGCAGCGGAACGAACTTGCCGTCGAGGTCGAGCCCAGCGTTCGTCAGGCGCACTCGGGCGGGCGCTGTGGGTTTCGGATCGGGGGCTACCTCGGGCATCGGGCGCGCGGAGCCTACGACGAAGGAAGGACGTTCGGAAGGGGCGGTGAATGCCTCGAAACCGCTGCGTTTTCTCGCTCGAGGTCGGCAAACCGGTCGGCCCAGTCGGGGACTTTCCGGTCTCCCTGCCGTCGAAGCCGACTATGCTGGGCCGCGCCGATGGCGCTCCGCTTCTACTATGGCTCGGGTTCTCCCTATTCCTGGAGGGTGTTCTTCGCGCTCGAACACAAGGGCGTCCCGCACGAGCCCACGCTGCTGAGCTTTTCCGCGCGCGAGCACCTCACGCCGGAGTTTCTCGCGATCAACCCGCGCCACCAGGTCCCGGCGATCGTCGACGAGGGGTTTGCGCTCTACGAATCGAACGCAATCCTCGAGTACCTGGACGAGCGCTTCTCCGGACCGAAGCTCTTTCCGGGCGACGCGCGCTCCCGCGCGACCACGAGGCGGCTCATCGCCGAGATCGACAACCACCTGCTCGGCTACGGCGACGTCTTCCGAGACGAGCTCTTCTTCAAGTCGGATCCGGCGACCGCCGACACGAACGCGCTTTCGGCTGCGCGACGCGGCGTGCTCGAGGAGTGGGCTCGCTTCGACGCCGAGCTCCAGGGCGACTTCTTGCGAGGCGAGCTCTCCGCGGCGGACTTCGCGCTCTACCCGGCGCTCGCCATGGCGCCGCGCTACGACAAGAAGCGACCGGAGCTCGGGCTTGCGGCCGCGATCCCGGCGCGCCTTCAGGCGTGGATGAAGCGCATCGAGGCGCTTCCTTACTTCGAGAAGACCTACCCACCGCACTGGCGATGAGAACGGCGCGCGTCCTCTCAGGGTTCTCGTTGATCGCCGCCTGCACGGCGTGCCGGCCCGCGCCGCCGCTCTATCCGGCTGGCTCCTCCCCCCCGCCCGCGTCTTCGCCGCCGAGCTCGAACGCTCCCGCGCCCGCCGGCGAGCCGAGCGAGCAGGTCGCCTTCCGCGAGCGCTTCGGCAGCGCTGGGGCGCTCGCTACTCAGATGGGTGAAGCGTCCTATTACAGCGACTCCTTGGCGGGCCGCAGCACCGCGAGCGGCGAGCCGTACGATCCGACCAGGTTCACGGCCGCGCATCGCAAGCTCCCGTTCGGCTCGGTGCTGCGCGTCGTGCGCGTGGACGACGGGCGGAGCGTGTACGTGAAGGTCAACGATCGGGGACCGTTCGGCAAGCGCTCCCGCATCATCGATTTGTCGCGCAGCGCAGCCGAGGCGCTCGGCATGATGCGGGCCGGGGTCACGCAGATCCGCCTCGAGGTCGTGGAGAGCTCCGATGCGAGTCGTCTACGCTGATCCGGCGGAGCTCGCGAACCTCGACGGCTCGGTCGACGAGTTCTGGCGCAAGCTCGGCGACAAGATCGCGCGCGGTGACGTCGAGCGCGCGAGTCGGCTCTGCCGGGAGCTCGACGGTCGACTGGCCTTCGAGGCCTACCCGGACGACTCCGGCGCGCTCGGGTTCGCGGTGCGGGCGACTTCGCACGAGGCGCGCCCCGTCGCCGACCGTGTGACGGCGGCAGCGCCACGCTCGCTGTCGGGCAGCGTCTCGAGCGGGCGGCCACGCCTGCCGTTCGAGCGCGCGGCCGCGGAGGTGAAGGCTCGCACCGGCGTCGATCTGTCGCGGGCCCGAGCTCGCGCCGGCTTCGCGCGCGGCCATCTCGTGGACATCGCCGTCTTCGTACCCGGCGGGAAGGGCAAGCCCGAAGAGGCCGAGGCGGCGCGTCAAATCGTCGACTTCTTGCTCGGTGAAGAGCAGCGCCGCGACTTCGTCGGTGAGATCAGGACGGCGCCCGCGCCGAAAGGCGGCGCGCTCAAGGTCCTCGATCAGCGCTCCGAGTCGCGCTCCTTCCCGCTCGCAGAGCTCCCCGCCACGGTGTTCGCGGCGGTGCGCGGTCTCTATTCGGGCCTCCCCGAGGCGCCCTGGTGGGCCGTCACGAGCGAGCCCGAGTACGTGATGTTCGAGCTCGAGACGGAGCCGGCCGACGACTACACCGCTCAAGACGACGTGGCGTTCGCCTCGACCTGCTTGCCGGAGATGCTGCACTGCTTCCTCCGAGGAGCGAGCTTCTCTTCGGCGCGCTTCTCGAGGCACGGCGAGACGTTCGCGTACCTGAAGTACCACGCGGGAGGCGGCGCCCTGCCGCGCGCGGTCGAGGCTCGCGACGAGCTCGAGCAAGCGCTGGACCGCGCGTTGGTGAACGCCGAGTGCGGGCGCGTGATCGGGCGCGGCATCGGCCTCGCTTACGCCTACCTCGAGCTCGCGCTCGCGGACGTGAAACAATCCGCCGAGGTCGTCCGAGAGGTCGGCGCTCGGCGCAAGCTCGGGCCGAAGAGCTGGCTACTCTTCTGTGATTCGCACCTCGCCGACGAGTGGATCGGCGTGCACCCCGACTCGCCCGAGCCGCCTTAGACCGGCCCTTGGAAGCTCGGCGCGGAGGCTCGCCGCGGCGCGATGCGATCGAGCCACTGCTCGAGATCGGCCAGCACGGGATCGTCTCGCAAGCGGCCGAGCGCTTGACGCACGATGTCGAGCGTCGGCTCGATGAAAGGCAAGAAGCTAGGGTCGCCCTTGTTGCGCTCGATGAAGACGAAGCGGCCCGCGTCCTTGAGCTTGCGCTGGACGGTGACGAGATCGAACTCGCGCCCGAGCGCGAGTCGGTCCTCGCCGCCGAGGCTCGCCGCGCGCGCATACTCGTCGAGGCAGCGCTCGACGAAACTCCTGACGAAGGGCTGGTAGCTGTCGCAGAGGAGCGCCACGAGATCGTAGGCGCGGGGACCCAATAGCGCGTCCTGAAAGTCGATCCAGGCGAGTTTTTTCTCGCCGTGAGTGACCATGAGGTTTCTGCTTTGGTAGTCGCGGTGGACGAACCCGCGCGGCAGCGCCTCAATCGCGTGAGCCAGGTGGCTCGCAGCTCGATCGAAGCGAGCGCGCTCGTCGCGCGTGAGCGAGGCGCCGCGCGCCTCGACTCCCCACTCGCGGAAATGCTGAATCTCCCAGTGCAGGAGCTCGTAGTCGAAGGCGCGCATGCGCACGATGCATTCGGCGTCGAGCTCGGCGAGCGCGCCTTGCGCCGCGCACAGATCTCTGACTGCCTGGAGATAGAGAGGCTCGCGTTCGGCGGGTGCTTCCACGAGGCGCTCGGCGAGCGTGCTCCCGAGATCTTCGACCAGCAAGAGCCCGCGGTCGACGTCCGCGAAGAGCAGCTTCGGCACGCGCACGCCGCGCTGCTCGAGCAAGTCTCGGATCTCGAGGAAGGGCCAGCGCCGGCCGAGCTCGCGCGCCTTCACCACGTCCGGCGTCGTTTCGGGGACGATCATCGCCACTGCGCTGCCTCCCGCGCCGAAGCCCACGCGGTAGAAGCGCCGCGGCGAGGCACCTCCCGCGAGCAGCGAGACCGTGAACGGCCCCTGGCCGGGCAGCGCCTTGGCCAGGAAATCCGCTACGAATTCGGGGTCGCCGACGAGGGTTGCGGGTGTCACGCTCCTCCCTTAACACGAAGCTCGCGACCCGCATGGCTCTCTCCACTCTCGGCAACGGCTGGCTCCCTCTCATCGAGCGCGTGCTCTCGGCGTTTCCCGGCGCGGTCCGCGCTGACGCGGCCGCGGCGCGCGAAAGCCTGACCCGATTTCTCGATCTCGTCGTCAGCTGGAATCAGCGCATGGACCTCACCGCGGCGAGAAGCCACGACGAGCTCGTGGACTTGATGCTGGCCGACGCTGCGGCCATCGCCGCGCAAAGCTCGGCAGCGGTGAGCGAGGGCGAGCGCGAGCGCTGGCTCGACATCGGCAGCGGCGCGGGAGCGCCAGGCGTCGCGCTCGCCGTGCTCGCGCCGGAGATCGAGATGACGCTGGTCGAACCACGACAGAAGCGGGTCGCGTTCTTGCGTACCGCGCTCGCGGAGCTCGGTCTCGGTCGCGTGGGTGTCGAACGTCGCCGCTCGAGCGAGCTCGACGATCAGCGCTGCGACGTCGCCGTGTCACGCGCCACCCTGGCGCCCGCCGAGTGGCTCCCCGAAGGTGCCCGTCTCGCAAAGAGGCACGTCTGGGTCCTCCTCGCTCGCGAGGCCCCGCCTGCCTGGGACGGTTGGCAGCCGGAGCTGGACCTCGATTACGCCTGGCCGCTCACGGGGGCGGGCCGGCGCGCCGTTCGCTACGTTCAACAACCCTGAAAAATTGCGATGCGCAAGAGCCAAGCTGGCGAATTCTTAGGGAAATCTCGATCAATTTCTCGAATTGGGGAGATAGATAGCCGTCCCACCGTAGACCAGGCTGTCTCGGTGCTCGGCATCCTCGCCCCCCGCGTTCACGATTTCGTGACTCATCCGCCCACTGTTTGGACACCTATGAGTCTTAGAAGGCCGAACGTGGTCACTCATCCCAGAACGTTTTGAATGCTCGAGACGAGATCATCGTCCAAGCTTTCGTCCAGCCAGTTTCTCGCTCATCAGAAGGAGCCTCCAAGATGTCCCGTCGCCTGATTGCCACCGCCGTTGCCGTTCTCGCCTGTGCCATGCCGCTGGTCGCTTCCGCCGCCCTCTCGAAGGTGGGCGGGACGGTCGAGATCGACGCGAAGGTCCCCCTCTTCAACTTCACCGCTACCTCGGATGAGCTGAAGGTGTCCGACGACGGCAAGGAGCTCAAGTTCAGCTTGCCGGTGAAGTCGATCAAGACGGGTATCGGGCCGCGCGACAAGGACATGATCAAGCGCTTCTCGAACGGGGACGTCGTGCTGACGGTGGCGCGCGACAAGGTCAACTTCCCGACCGACAAGCCTACGAAGGGTACCGTTCCCGGCAAGGTCAGCTTGAACGGAGTCACCTCCGACGTTGCCGTCCACTACACCGCGAAGAAGGAAGGCGGCGTGATCAAGGTCGACGCGAACTTCAGCTTCAACTACAAGCCGCACCATCAAGAGCCGGACGGCCCGAAGGGCGGCGACAAAGGGGCGTGCAACCTCGGGGTTTGTGTCAAGTCGCCGCTCGAGGTCAGACTGAAGGACGGCCAGTTCAAGGAGTGATCTCCTCGAGTGACCTCCTCCGCGGAGTGCGCTCGGTGAACGCGTCTGCGTAGCGGGTCGAGCTTTGCTACAGCCGCTCTCTCTTCGGGGAGCGGCTGTCGCCATTTTGTGCCGAATGAAGCGGTAAAATGCGGGGTTTCTCGCACGAGTCCGATTGACGAGGAGCCGTCGATAAGGCTTAAGTGGCGCCATGCACAAGGCTGATCCGTCGCGCGGTCGTGGCCGTTCGATCGGGATGGTTTTCAAGCTCCTCCCCGCGCTGTTGTTCGCAGGGCTCGTCTTGACCGTGAGCTCTCCCGCGCACGCTTACACTTGGATGATCAAGCACGGCTACCGCTCGTGCCTGACCTGCCACGCGGACCCTGCCGGCGGCGAGACGCTCACCGGCTATGGTCGCCTGATCAGCCAGGGGGTGCTCTCGACGCAGTGGGGTAGCGGCGAGAACGACGGAGAGCTCAGCAGCTTCTCCAAGTTCATGTTCGGTGCCATCCCGCTGCCGGACGACCTGCTGCTCGGCGGCAGCCTGCGCGGCGCCTACACGCTGAAGGACGGCGACTTCCGCGTGTTCCCGATGCAGATCGACGTGTACGGCCAGCTCAAGATCGATCCGCTGATCGTCGGCGGCAGCGTCGGCCTGGCGAAGGTCCCCGCTGGCTCGCCGCACGCACGCGCCGCGCAAGTGACCTCGGATCAGGGTGACGGCTACAACCTGATCTCGCGCAACTTCTACGTCGGGGCGGAGCTGATGGAGCAGGCGCTCATCGTGCGCGCCGGCCGTCTGAATCTTCCCTTCGGTGTGCGCATCCCGGAGCACACGAATTGGATCCGAGAACAGACTCGCACCGATCGCGAGTCGGATCAGCAGTGGGGGCTCTCGCTCGCGTACACCGGGGAGAACATCCGCGGCGAGCTCATGGGGATCGCCGGCAACTATCAGATCAATCCGGATGAGTTTCGCGAGCGCGGCTACTCACTCTACCTCGAGTACTTCACGAGCGATCGGGCCGCGATCGGCATCAGCAGCTTGATCACGACGGCGAAGCGGGACCGGCTCACCCTCGAGCCCGACGTCTTGCGCCAGGCGCACGGACCGTACCTGCGCGCGACCCTGGCCGAGCCGCTCGTGCTGCTCGCGGAGGCGGACCTGCTCTCCTACTCGGATACCGAGCTCGGCTACGCCGGGTTCGCTCAGCTCGACTACGAGCCGGTTCAAGGTCTGCATCTGATCGGCACGGGCGAGATCTACGACCAGGGATATCCGGAGGACGGCGGCGCGTCGGGGGCGGTGCGGAGCCCCGGCATCGGTAAGCCGAAGTACGGCGGCTGGGCGTCGGTCAACTGGTTCTTCGTTACCCATTTCGACGCGCGGATCGACGCGATCTTCCGCAAAGACGACCCGTTCACGCTGCTCGGTCAGCTGCATCTCTACCTGTGAGGCGAGCCATGAGAACTCTCGAAAAGAAGCTCCGTCTGCTCGCGCGCTGGTCTCGCTACCTCCCCGCGGCGTTGCTCTTCGTGGCCACGCCGGCGTTCGGCTCGCCAGAATTCCCGCAAGAGATCCAGGAGCATCTGGATCTCGCTTGTCCGCCGCCTTGTTGGCTGTGCCACACCACCGCGCAGGGTGGCGGTCCGGCGCCGAAACCGTTCGCAGCCGCCATGATCGGCGAGGGTCTCGGGCCCGAGGAGACCGAGACGGTCGCGCCGGCCCTCGACGCCATCGAGGCGATGTCGTCCATCGACAGTGACGGCGACGGCACGAACGACGTGACGGAGCTCCGGGAGGGCCGGAACCCGAACGTGAACGCCGATACTGCCGACGACGTGCTCTCCTGCGGACCGGACTACGGCTGCGGCGCGCGCGTCGCTCCGACCGCACCGATGGACGGCACGGCCATGGCGTGCGCCGTCGCGTCAGCCGCGGTGCTCTTCGCCTTCGGTCGCCGCCGTCGCCGGTGACGCCCGGCTGATCCGAGCGTCACCACTTCGCGAACGGCGGTGCTCCTTACGGAGTGCCGCCGACTCCGCCGCCACCGACTGCCAGGTCGCCGCCGCCTTGACCGCCGGCGCCACCAGCGCTGGGGGTCCCGCCATTGCCGACCTCTCCCGCCTGACCTCCAGTGGCCGGGGTGCCGCCTGCCGCGGGCTCTCCGCCTCCGCCCCCGGTGCCCGGAACGCCGCCCGCGCCGTCACCGCCAGAGCCGGTCGCGCCAGAGCCGTTGCCGGCGGTGCCGGGCGTGCCGGCCTCACCAGAGGTTTCGTCAGGGATCTTGCTGCGATCGACATCCGTGATGAGCGTGCAGCTCGCTGCGAGCGTCAGGCCCACGAGCGTCGTAATCAGCAATGAGTAAGGTCGAGAGCGCATCTTGCACCGATGAATTCGAGACAACCCCAAGGGGCGGCGGGTATTTTTCCAGACCCGGGCTCCTTGACGCAAGTGAACAATATCAACTGACCCGAGAGTCTGGGACGGAACCTGATGCGACTCTACCTGATTGACGGCACCTATGAGCTTTTCCGAGCATTTTTCGCTGTTCCGAGCAGCCAGAACGAGCGCGGGGCCGAGGTCGGAGCCGTGCGGGGCCTCGCCAGGTCCATGTTTGCCCTGCTCCGAAGCGAGCCGGCCACGCACGTGGCGGTCGCCTTCGATCACGTCATCGAATCGTTTCGGAACCGCCTCTTCGCCGGCTACAAGACAGGGGAGGGGTTGCCTGTGGAGCTCACCTCCCAGTTCGAGCTCGCGGAGCGTGCCACGCGCGCCCTCGGGATCGTCACCTGGCCCATGATCGAGTTCGAAGCGGACGACGCCATCGCGACCGCCGCCGCTCGTTTTCACGACGACGCGTCGCTCGAGCGCATCGTGATTTGCTCACCGGACAAGGACCTCACGCAATGCGTGCGCGGCGAGCGCATCGTCACGAACGATCGGCAGCGAGGGGTGACGCTCGACGAGGCGGGCGTCACGGCGAAGTTCGGTGTCCCTCCGCGATCCATTCCGGACTACCTGGCGCTCGTGGGCGACACGGCCGACGGCATCCCCGGCGTCCCTCGTTGGGGGGCGCGCTCGGCCGCGGCGGTGCTCGCGCGCTACGGGCACCTCGAGTCGATTCCCGCGCTGGCTCGCGACTGGGACGTGAAAGTACGCGGCGCGGACGCGCTCGCGAGCGGTCTCGCCGCGATGAGCGAAGAGGCCAAGCTCTACCGGACGCTCGCGACGTTGCGCGAAGACGTGCCGCTCGCCGAGTCGCTCTCCGACCTCGAATGGCGCGGCGTGAAGCAGCCCGAGTTCGACGATCTCTGCCGCGAGCTCGCCGACCCGACGCTGGCGGAGCGGATCCCGCGCTGATTCCGGGCACGCTGGCGGCCGTGCTACGCTCCCGGGCGCTCATGAAGGCTTCGATCCGCTTAGGTCTCGGCATCTTCCTCTTGTCGCTCCAGGCCGCCGCTCAAGACAACACGAACCTCCAATCCGGCGGCCTCGCGCCTCCGCCGGCCATCGAGAGCGAGAGCGATCAAGAGGCGAAGCGGCAAGCCACCGAGCAGGAGCTCGAGCGCGCCGAGAAGGAAGACTCGGGCCGCGGGCTAGAGTTCTTCTGGCTGAACGGTGAGATCGGCGTGCAGCACCTCGGGCTCCAGACCTTCAGCTCGGACGAGCTCGTCGACGCGGACATCGTGGACACGACTCAGACCGGTCTCGCGTACGGCGGCGGCCTCGGCGTGCGCCTCATCATTCTCACGCTCGGCGCTCGCTTCAGGATGGCAAGCTTCCCCGACTACCAGCTCTGGACGCTGAACGGCGAGGCGGGTCTTCGGATCCCGCTCGGGTCGGTGGAGCCTTACGTTACGCTGGGCGGCGGCTACGCTTCACTCGGTTCCTTCGACTCGGAGAGCCTGAACGACGCCGGCCTCTCCATGAGCGGGTTCGACGTGCGCGGCGGGTTCGGCGTGGACGTGTACCTGAGCGAGGTCTTCTCGCTCGGCGGCAACCTCACGGGCGAGATGCTTTTCCTCTCTCGCTCGGCGCTCGACGCGAGCGACATCGCGGCCGGAGGAGACGTCGTCGACGCCGCGGTCTACGCTTCCGACGGCACCAGCATCGGCGGCGCCGCCACGTTGACACTCGTCGCCGGCCTGCATTTCTAGCACCGCGCTCGTCCCTCTCAGGTTCACACCTTGCTCGCGCCGCTCCTCGTCGTTCTGCTGCTCGGGCTGCCGCTGCTCCTTTC
>JAEZYO010000875.1 GCA_023419055.1 Pseudomonadota bacterium
CCTCCGCCGCCGGTCGAAGCCCCCCCGCGCTTGGCTCCGCCTCCCGCCGTCTCCCCGCGCCCGCGCGCGGTCGCGCCGTCTCCCCAACGCCGCGTCTGGTTCGGGCTCGGCTGGTTCATCGGAGACGGTTTCGACGGGGCGCTCGAACGCAACGGCGCCTATGGGCGAGCGGCCCTTCGCCCCGGCGCGTTCCCGATCTACGCGAGCGCTTCGCTCGCTTACGGGACCACGACGGAGGACGCCACGCCCCTCACGACGACCTGGCTCGACGCCGGGCTCGGCCTCGGCGTCGTCGCCGTCGACAGCGGCTCGCTTTCGCTCGATTTCGCGCTCGAAGCCGTCGCCGAAAGGTTTTCTGCCGAGGCCAGCGATCCGTTCATCGGCTCCTCCGAGCGCGATCGCTTCGTCGGGCTCGTACGTGGCCGCGGTGAGCTCGGTTGGTACTGGTCGGACTACGTCGGGGCCTCCACGTTCGGCGAGCTCGCGTGGCGCGGTGGGCAAACGGGCGTCTCGCTCGAGGGCTCGAAGGTCGGCGAGACCGGCCGCTTCGGTTACGCTCTCGGGTTGGGGCTAGGCCTGCGCTTCCTTCAGTAGCAGAGGCCGCTCGGGCTGCAGTTCCCGCTCTCCTTGCAGTCGAAGTCGCCGCGGCACTCCACGCAACGAAAGGCCTCGCAGAAGGGCAGGCCGAGCGCGCAGTGCGCGTCGCTGAAGCACTCGACGCAGCGACCGAGCACGCAGAGCGGCGTCTCCTGGTCGGCGCGGCAGTGCATGTCCGCGGTGCACTCGACGCAGTAGCCGCGCGCTTGATCGCAGAGCGGCGCGTCATTCGCGCATTGCTCGGAGGTCGTGCAGCTCTCCGCGCACGCTCCCGTCAGAGGATCGCACGTCTTTCCGGGCGGACAATCGCTGTCGAAGCGGCACTCCACGCAGCGCTTCGCTTGTTGGTCGCAGTGAAGGTTTTCGTTTTCACAGTCGCGTTCGTCGCGGCAGCTCTCGCACGTGGGCGCGAAGGGCGGGCACTGCGACGGATAGCAGTCGCCACCCCAACAGGGCGGAGCCCCGCCGTACTCTTCACCGCCGGCCGCACCTTCGTTACCCGTTCCGGCTCCGGACCCGGCGTAGCCGCCTGCCGCGCTGGGGGCGTCACCCCCCGCTCCGGCCGAGCCACCTCGCGAGCTGCTCCCACCGTTCACTCCCGCGTCGGGACTCGAGTCAGCCGGCGGCAAGAGGTCGAACGACGCGTCTCCGCAGCTTGCCGCGGCAAGCAGGAGGAGCGTGAAAACCGCTAAAAAGGCAGGCTTCCGGAGGCTCAACTCGCGACACTCTAACACCGGCGACGTCGAGCGGTGGAGGCCGAAACGGATATCGCGCGGCTGCCTGCTCGTGTCGGAGGTCGGTTACGATCACGGTTGGAACGAGTGACTCTGTCCATGGTTCTCAAGCGTCGGGACCTACGTTTGCTCGAGGGCGGCTCCCCCGAACCCGCGCAGCGCTCCGACGAAGCCTTGATCGACGCCGTGCAGCGCGGCGAACAGCGCGTCGCGTCCGAGCTCTACGATCGGTTGATCGAGGTCGTCGATCACACGCTTTATCGAATTTTCGGGCGCCGCGAGCCGGACCACGACGACCTCGTCCAGACCACGTTCGAGCAGATTGTGCGAACGCTGACCCAGCGATCCTACGCGCGAGCGTGCAATCTTCGCACCTGGGCCTCGTCGATAGCCAGCCACGTGGGCCTGAACGCTCTCCGCACCCGGCGCCGAGAGCGAAACGTGATCGATCGCTCCATCCAGGGGGATATTGAGTTGGTGCCGCTGGATCGAGACGCGGAGCGCACGGCGCAAGCCCGAGCTGAGCTCGAAGAGCTCAGGCTGACGCTCGCCGACATGAAGTCGGATCAAGCGCATGCGGTCTTTCTGCACGACGTGCTCGGGCATGACCTCGCGGAGATCGCCCTCCTGCTCGACATCTCGGTTGCTGCTGCGCAGTCGCGCCTCGTGCGCGGGCGGCGTGAGCTCTATCGACGTATCGAGCGCTCGGACAACCTCCGCGGAAGGAGCGCGCCGTGAGCGATCCAGATCCGCGCCCCTTGGAGGAGCGCCTGCGCGCCCTCGGTGCGAGCGCGGTGCCCGTGGACGTGCGGGACGAGCCGCGGCGCACGGCCGCGGTCAGGGCGATTGAGAAGGAGATCGCCGAGTCGGCGAAGCTCGCTCAGCGCCGGCAGCGGGTGCGGCGGATCGCTGGGCTCTCGGCGGCGGCGCTCGTCCTCTTGGGTGTCGGGCTGAGCTCCTGGAAGGTCGGGCGCGATATGGGCGAGCGCTCGGCCACGGTCGCGGAAGCTTTCGCGCTCTCGGTCCGGGACAGGTCCGGCGCCGTCGTCGTCAAGCGCGGGGCCGCGGCGCACCTCGTCGACGAGCAGCACGGTCTCGCACTCGCGACCGGCGACAAGATCGAGACCCTCGCCGACGGACGGCTCGAGCTCGCCAACGAGCACGCTTCCTTCCAGGTCGATCGAGCCACGCGACTCGAATTGGTCGGCGCCGGCGCGAGCGGTGAGCGCGTTCGGCTGTCGCACGGTCACCTCGACGTCGAGGTCCGGCACGCGAAAGAACGCAAGGTCGTGATCGAGACTCCGCACGGCGAGGTGCTGGTCGTCGGCACCGCGTTCGGCGTCACGGTGGAAGGTGAGGGTGTCGCTCGCACGACCCAGGTGGCGGTCGAGCACGGCACGGTTTGGATCCTGCAGAACGGCGAGCGCCGAGCGGTCGTGGAAGCGGGTCAGCGCTGGAGCTCCGAGCCCCCGCGGGCGAAGGTCACCGCTACCGAGCCGCCGCGTCCGGTTCCGAGCGCGGCTCCGACGAGCTCGCCCGCTCCCGCCGCCCTCGAAGCGGGAACGCTCGCCGAGGAGAACCGACTTTTCAGAGCAGCGCTCGACGCACGCAACCGCGGTGAGGGCGCGCGCTCGGCCGAGCTGTTCGGCGAGCTCCTGCGGCGCTTTCCTCGATCGGTCGTCGCAGAAGAAGCCAGCCTCGGCCGCTTGCGAGCGCTCGAGCGCCTGGGTCGCCGAGCGGAGGTTCAAGTCGAGGCTCGTCGCTATCTGGCGCGTTTTCCGAACGGCCACGCGCGCGCCGAGGTCGAGAGGCTCTTGGCTCCTGCCGCCGAGTCGAACGCCGCCGAGCAGCGCTGATTGCGCTCCGCCTGAATTGCGCTTGGTTTGAAATCGGCAGAAATAGCACGGGCGCTGCCTGTCTCGTCACCTCGAGGGTTACTCGAGAAGGGGAGGGAGCGCCTCGTTCTCGCGCTCCTTCGCAGCTCTCTCAGGAGGATCGATGAGAAACTTCAAACTAGGTCTTGCGCTACTTACAGCTTCCGTCTTCGCGGCCACCGCCTGCGGCGGCGACGACGAAGGTGACGACGGCGGTTCGGGCGCGACGGGTGGCTCCAGCGCTGGGACGAGCAGCAGCGGCGGCTCCACTAGCGGTGGCTCGAGCAGCGGCGGCTCCGCCACGACGGGCGGCTCATCGAGCACCGGCGGCTCTTCGAGCAGCGGCGGGAGCAACGCGAGCGGCGGCACCGCCGGAACCACGGGTGGAACGAACGCGACCGGAGGAACCGGGCCGGGCGATAACCCCGAAGGGTGCCCGGCTACCGCGCCCGAAGACGGCACGGCGTGCAGCGTGGAGCTCGAGTTCAACGAGTCTTGCGACTACGCGGGCGTCTCCTGCGGGTGCGACATGGGTGGCCCGGGACCGGGCCCGGGCGGCAGTGGCGCTGCCGAAGAGGGCCAGTGGAACTGTGAAGAGGTCGTCGAGTGCCCCACCACGGCGCCCGAAGACGGCGCGGAGTGCGCGGGCGGCGCGTACCCGTTCCAGGGTTGTAGCTACGAGGGGAGCACCTGCACGTGCCCCGGGTTTGGACAGAACGCCGACACGTGGCAGTGCGATGCGATCGCGGAGTGTCCCGCCACGCAGCCCGAAGGCGAATGCGACGGCAACTACCCGGGGGGTTGTGAGTACGGCGAGGTCACCTGCTTCTGCGGCGGTGGCGGCAATTGGTTCTGCCCCGGCGGCGGTGAAGGCGGCGGCGGGCCCGGCTTCCCGTGACCTGAAATGAGAAACGGGGCGTTCCTCGTCGAGGGACGCCCCGTTGCTTCTCTACCCGGGTGAGATCAGCCGCCGGCCGCGCAGCGCATCGCGCACTGCAAGTCGCCTGACGCGCAACCACACGGGTTCTTCTTCGGCTTGGCGGGAGCGGGCGCAGCCGGTGCTGCAGCCGCCGGTTCGCTCCCGCCGGTCTTCTTGGACGCAGCGGCGCCGCCGGTCTTCCGCGCACCACCGCCGCCGGTCTTCGCCGCTACCTTCGCGCCTGCGTCGGGGGCTTCCTCCGACTCGGCCGTGCCCGTCGACGGCGGCTTCGCAGTCACCTCGGCCGGCGTGGGTTCGGGCGCCGCGGCCGGAGCCGGGGTGGTGGGAACGGCTACCGGAGTCGCAACGGGCGGAGGAGGCTCCGGCTTCATGATGAAGGCGATAGCGACCGCCGCAGCGGCGACTGCCACGAGGCCGATCCCGACGAACATGCCGGTCTTGCTCTTGCCCTGAGGCGGCATCGAGAGGTCCGCCGCCGTGGCGAGGCCCGTGGTCCCGCCGAGCGGCGAGCCGAGCCCGAGCGGAGCCACGCCGAGCGGAGAAGCCACGCCGAGGGGAGGCGCGCCGAGACCGCCACCGAGCCCACCCAGTCCGCCGAGCGGAGACGCAGCGGGGGCTGCGCCGGCGTCCGACTTCGTGGCGGCTGCGGTGAGCGCCTTGAGATCGATCAAGCCCGAGTCCTCGCGCGAAGCCGCGCCCGGCTTGCTCGCCGTGGCCGCTGCGTTGGACGGCTTGCTCGCGCCGGCCGTGAGCGCCGAGAGCGAGAAGAGCACGGACGACTCATTGCGTGCGCCGGTGCCCGCACCCGAACTCGCGCTGCTCGAGCCGAGCGGTGCGGAGGTGCGCTGAGGCTCGGGAGCGCTGGTCGCGACCTCCTCGTCCTCACTGCCAGCCGACTCGATGCGGCCGAAGAGATCGGCAGCTCCGCCGCGTCCTGGTCGAGCCGCGGCGCGGGCGGGGGCCGGCGCAGGGGTGGGCGCCGGAGCCGGCGCAGGAGCAGCCGCCGCGGGTTCTGGAGCGCTGGCCGCGGCGTTCAAAGCTTCGACGACCTCCGGAACGTCCTGGAGCATCTTCCAATCGGAGAAGCCGTCGGCCCAGATGTACGTCTCGGCCGTGACCTGACCCGCGTTGTACGAGGTCACGAGCTCACCGAGCGCCATCGTGCGCTGGTCGCCCTCGCCGAAATCGACCGAGTACTCGACCCCGCTCGCGGCGGCGACCGCGGAGGTTTCGGTGCTCTGATCGGCGCCGTGCGCCTCCTCGGCCTCACCCGCGGTCGTGTAGACGTTGGCTGGGGAAACTTTGCCGTCGATGACGATGGTCGCGCTGCATTTGCGACAGCGGATCTTCGCCAGGCGGTCCTGAACTTTCTCGTCCGCGATCGAGTACTTTGCTGCGCAGGAAGGACAAGAGATCTTCACAATCGGCCTCTCGTGGTGCCCGCCGTGTTTGCCGAACGATGTGGCGGCGGGTCAGGGAGCTCCCCTCAGCGGGAACTCGGATACCCATGGGTTACGGTCGCTGACACGGTTCGGTCTAGAGCGCCCTCTTTTAGCCATTTTGGCCCCCGAGCGCCAGCACTACGGCTGTGAGCTCTGCATCGGCCCGAAAAAGGGGGCCAGGCGAAACTTGGGCGCACACGCTTTGGACACTGGTCCGGAGCCGTCCTTGGCTCGAGTTGGCCAGCCTACCAGGCCTCTCCGGCCACGTCTTGGAAGGCTTCGACCGCCTCGATCCGCTCCATCAGCTCCGGGTTCGGCCCGTCCTCCGCGCGGACGGCGCGCCAGAGCTCGAGGTGGGCCTGCTTGAGATCACCCTGTGTGAGCATTTGCTCCGCGCGCTTCGCGTGGAGCTTGGCGCCAGGTGAGCGGCACACTTCGTCCAGGCTCTTCGCCCCTACACCGACGCCTTCGCGCCGCACCCGCTTTCCGAGCCGGAGCTCGCCCTTGGCGAGCGCGAGGTCGTAGTCGCTCCGCCGCTCGGGATCGGCGAGGGCGCGATACGCCTCGACGCCTCGCTCGAACACGCGCTGCACTCGGGCCTGGATCGTGGCGTCGAAGCCCTGGAAGGAGTCGGGGTGGAAGGCGAGCGCGAAGGCGTGGAACGCATGTCGCACCTGCTCCCGATCGTCGTTCTGCGAGAGCCCGAGGATCTCGTAGTAGCTCACGCGGTCGAGCGTCTGGTCCCACTCGATGAGGCGAACCAGGTCGAGGGCTTCGAGATCGACTTCATCGAGGTCGAGTGCGGGCGGGCTCTCGCTCATCGGACCGGCGCAGTTTAGCGCGTTCGGGTCACTGCGTGCGATACATCGCGTGGCGAGCCGCTAGACCCGCGACGTCGCCCGCTTCCGGCAGCCCGACCAGGCGAACCTGCGCCGAAGTGACGCGACCCGTCGCGACGTCACGCGCGCTCACGTTCAGCATGCCGCTCGTGTCGAGGGCGAAGGTGACGGCGATCTGGACCTTGCCTCGAGGCGCGGGGCGGAGCCCGGAG